>CAYVLO010000289.1:0-4821 GCA_964452125.1 uncultured Anaerolineaceae bacterium
CCCTCCAGCGTAACCGAGACCTGGGAGCGCCCGGCTGCGTTCCGGAGCGGTGGATAAAGCATCACGTTCAGGTCCACAGCCGCGCTCCCTCTGTTTTGGTGTCCTCTAGCGCGCCAGCTTGCCCCGGGCTTCCAGGTCATCGGCGATGTCGTCCAGGCCGAGGCGCTCCAACCCGCTGCGCGTCGGCAATCCGGTGTTGACCTCGATCCGGCGATCCTCGTAATATTCGTCCAGGATGCGTTCGAACTTGTCGATCTCGACCACGGCGCCACCGCTGGGACCGCCGCCTCGCATGGGCTCGGTGAAAAAGCGTTCGGGGATCACGTCGTCGGCCCGGGTGGCGCCACAGCGAGCGTTGAACGCTCGCTCGATGTTAAAGGTACGTTCACCCACCATCAGCATCTCTTCTTCGCTCAGGTTGCGCCCCGCACAGGCATTGTACAGCTTGGTGGCGACGGTCACGCCCTTGCGATAGAGGTAAGGGAAGGTGGTCGAACGATAGTAGGCAAACTTGCACAGGCCCAGCACATCGCCGATGGTGACCAGGTCTTCGCTGAACTTGAGCATGCGTCCCTTGCCCTTGACGCCATGCTTGAGGTCAGCCGCCTCTTCGCTGCCAAACCATTTGAGCGTCTCTTCGGGTGTCGAGATCTCTTCGATGTAGGGGTTGGAACGCAGGTGGTCGCCGCCGCGGGTCGAAGTGGCATAGCTGACCGCCCGCACCGGCATGCCCCGCGGATCGCCTGCCGTCATCTCGCCACCCTTGACGTGGATGGCCCATTTTTCGCTGCTCTGGCCGATCTTTTCCGCAGCCCGTTTGACTCCTTCGGCCAGGATGTTGGGCACCTCGCCCTCGCGCAAGGCGATGCGGCGCGTAAGTTCCAAAAAGGCGTGGCTATCGCCAAACTTTAGGACCAGGCCATCGGTATCCTTTTCGGTGAACACACCCCGCTCAAAGCACTCCATGGCAAAAGCCACCACGTCGCCCATGCCTTCGGTGTCGAGCCCATAGTGGTTACACAGATTGGACCAGGCAATCACCGTCTCGATGTCGGTCACGCCACAGGTCATGGAGCGAGCGATGGTCTCCCATTCGACTTTGGCCGTGATGCCGGCATAGGGACCAGACCTGATGCGATAATCACGGCGGCAGCGCACGGGGCAAGCCACACAAGCCCCGGCCTTGATCTGGTAATCGGCCCGCCAGATTTCCGGCTCGAGGGTCTCCCAGTCATACTCGCCGTAGCGCCAGTTCTCTGCGCCGTGGATGCCGAATTTGACCCGATGGTACATAAACCGGCACGTGCCGTATTTGGTGGCCGCCGGCACATAGGGATCCAGGCCAATTACCTCGATATAGTCCTGGAAGGCCTCGCGGAACAGCTTTTGGTCGGCCAGTCCCACATCGCCGCTGCCCCGAACGGCAATGGCTTTGAGGTTCTTGGAGCCCATCACCGCGCCCATGCCACAGCGGGCGCTCACCCCCTCGTCCGACCCATCGTGAAAGACGCCCGCCAGGCGCACCTGGTTCTCACCGGCCGGACCAATGGTCACCGTGCGCAGATCGGGGATGCCAGAGATGTCGCGCAGCCGGGCATGCGTTTGAGACGTAAACATGCCCCGCAGCGGGCTGGCGTCGCGCAATTCCACCCGGTCGTCGTCTATGAACAGGTAGACCGGTTTATCGGCCTTGCCCTGGATGATGAGCAGGTCGTAACCGGCTCGTTTCAGCTCGCCGCCCCAGTTGGCGCCCGAGTGGCCGTCGCCGTGCATGCCGGTCAGGGGCGACTTGCAGGCCACCGTCGTGCGGCTGGCTGCCGGCGAGCCCGTGCCATGGAGGGCGCCTGGCGAAAAGATCAGGCGGTTTTCTGGATCGAAAGGCTGTACTTCGGGGGGAACCTCATCGTATAGCACTCGGGACGACACCCCGCGCCCGCCCAGGTACAGGTCAGTGTACTCGCGACCAAAAGGCTTGGTGGTAATTTCCCCACTGGTCAAGTCTACTCGAAGGATTTTTCCCGCATAGCAATTCTTGGCCATGATACTATCCCCACTTTTCCAGCTTTTTTAGGTCTGGATCCTCGCCGCCTGCCATATAGCGATGCGTCTCATCGTCAAAGGCCAGGACGGCGGCGTACCGACGCCGATTGTAATCGGACACGGCCTCATTGGTCAGCGCCCCCAGGACGTTCGAAGGGCACACCGCCACGCAGGCAGGCTCTGCCCCGCCGCACAGCTCGCACTTGATGGCCGTGCCAGATGCCGGATCGATGGTGATCATGCCATAAGGGCAAGCTCCCACGCAATCGCCACAGGCCGAGCACATGTCTGCATTCACCCGGACAATGTCCAAGGCGGGATCGAAATAGATGGCGCCGGTGGGACACGCTGACTGACATGCTGGGTCCTGGCACTGCTGGCAGGTGACCGGGATATCGATCCCGGTTCCCATCTCAAGGACCTTGATGCGCGAGCGCAGGGGGTTGAATACGCCCATGTTTTGCATGGTGCACCAGAACTCACAAAGGCGACATCCACTGCATAGGCCGGTCGCCTCCCAAGGACGGCTGGTGTAGATAATGCGCCGTTTCTCTGCCATTGGTTGCCTCCCGATACTTCCCGGTATGAAAGCGATACTGCTTATTGTGGAATGTGACAAATCAAAGGGAACCATCCACGCGTCCCGCGTGGATCACTTGTCCCTTATTATAGCACAAACGGCCCCGTTGAACCTTGCAATTTTCTTGCAATACGATTCGAGTAGGATCCAGTTGCCTCAACAGCGCCGCGGGGGTTGAGCTATTCAGGAGGAGGGGCCCTCAGGGGATAAACAACAGGTAGCCTTTGTTGCGAATGGTGCGGATCAAGCTCGGTTGCGAGGGATCCTGTTCCAGCTTTTGTCGCAGCCGCGAGAGGTGGGGCCGCACCAATTCCTGGGCCTCGCGCTCGCTCACGTCATAGTCCAGCGCCTCGCGGGCCAGTTCGCGACAGGAAACGACCTTGTTGGGCCAACGCATCAAATGGGCCAGCAGCGCAGACTCGCTGGTCGTCAACTGGGCTGTCCGCGCCTCACCCCAGCCCATGGCCGACACGCGAGCCACGTTCTTTTCCAAATCGAGGGTAAGGGGCGTCCGCCGCAAAAGAGTCGAGCCCGCCATCTCCGTTTCTGCCCGCTCAGGACGGGCTCGTTGCCGCGGGTTGGGCGTTCGCCGTGTCAACGCCCGGGCAATGGCTGCTTCGGTGTCGCGGATGCTGCTGGGCTTGAGCAAATAGTCGGCCGCCCCTGCGCGCACGGCCTCAATGGCGCTGTCGATACTGCCAAAGGCCGTGAGGATGATGATCAGAAGATCGGGGTACCTGTGGCTGGCGCGTCGCATCACCTCCACGCCATCCATGCCCGGCATCCGCAGGTCCAAGAGCATCAGATCGTAGCGCTCGACAGCAAGTCTATCCAGCGCCTCGCGCCCCGAGACAGCTTCTGCTGCCTGATAGCCCAAGAGATTGAGGGCTTCGGTAATCGCCATACGCGGCGTGGATTCGTCATCGACGACCAAAATCCGCACGGGGGCAGCCGCTTCGGTCATGAATCCGCCCTTTGCTCACCGACCAGATCCCCACATGCCACCGGCAGCATCACCGTGAAAATGGCTCCGCCCTCCGGGGCATTTTCAGCCGATAGGATCCCGCCATACTGCTGGACAATGGCATAGCTGATCGAAAGCCCCAAACCGGTCCCATCCTCCCGGGTCGTGTAGAACGGTTCAAAGATCAGGGGCAGATCGTCAGGCCCAATGCCCTGTCCCTCGTCCCGGAACGCCAGCTCGATGCGATCTTGGATCTGCTTCCCGGAAATGTGCAAGCACCCTCCATTGGGCATCTCGGCAATGGAATTCAGAATGAGGTTGAGGAACACCTGGGCCAGGTGATCGCGGGAAGCCATCACCGGCGCCAAATCCGGGGGCAGCTCCAGAGCGACCTGAATCCGGCTGTGTTCCAACTGCTTGGCAGCCAGCGTCAGCGCATATCCCACGGCCTCACCGACATGACTGGGATAGGCTTCCAGACGTGGTGGGCGGGCAAAATCCAGAATCCGATGGGAGAGCGTCGTGAGGCGCTCCATCTCGCGTCGAACGGCATGCAGGTACTCCTGGCGCCGTTCCTCACCCAAAGGAAAATCCAACACCAATTCCAGGCTGTTCTTGATTCCATGAAGCGGGTTGTTGATCTCGTGGGCCAGGGCAGCCGCCATACGCCCCATGGCTGCCAGGCGCTCCGTGCGCAGCACGTATTCTTCCATCTTTTTTCGCTCTGAAATGTCGCGGACATACTCGATCACGCCGGTGATCTCACCCGTTTCGCTGCGCATGGGAAAGGCGTACACTTCCAGCCAGCCCTCAGCGCCGCTTTCCCCCGTACGCGCGATCTGGTCCATTTGGGGCAACTCCGTAATTCTGGCCCGGCGAGTGGGACACACCTCACACGGCTCGGAACGCAGATGGTAGGCCTCGAAACAGCGCTTACCCACCAGGGGCATGGCATGGCAGTACCACTTTTCCATCGCCCGGTTGACGCGCACGATCGTCAGATCGGCATCCAGCACGCTAATGCCATCCTGAATGCCGTCAAACACCGCCTCGAGAAAACGCTCATTCTCCCGGATCACGCTTTCGGCGCGCCCCCGCTCCTGGACCTGCCATAGGAGCTGCGCATTGGCAGCGCGCAACTGGGCGGTACGCTCTTCCACCTGTTTTTCCAACTGATTGCGATAGTTCTCGAGTTCTTCCTCGGCCTGTCTGAGTTCGGTCCTATCGCGGGCGAAAC
>CAYVLO010000290.1:0-4817 GCA_964452125.1 uncultured Anaerolineaceae bacterium
TCAATACCTGATGCCCGAACTGAGGGTCGAGGATCTCTCGCCCGGCGGCGCCGGGGTTCGCGCCCAGGCCATGGATCGCCAGGGGAACCTGTTGGATGATTTCAAATTCGTCGAGAGGAGCCGCGCCATCCACGTGCTGAACGCCCCGTCTCCGGCAGCCACAGCGTCCATCGTCATTGGCCAGGCGATCGCCGACAACGCCGTGGGGGCTGGGGCGGACTCGCCCCTTTACCCGGCTGGCACGCATCCCTTATTCCGGGAAAGTTTGGGGGGGGGGCGCGCGCTTAACGCTCGACCCGCCCACAGATTTAGTGGCTCAGCTCAAAAGTGACCTGAACTTGAGCGCGGACGCTAATCTGCCCGGGGGCCAAACTGCCCTCGCCCATCACCATCGATGTACCGGTTTCCTGGATCACGTTTTGCGTCATGGAGCCTGCCCAACCCGCGCTCCACCAACTGGAATAGCCCGACCACCAACCGCTCTGCACCTCTTGAATGGATAGCGGCTCGCCGACTTGCTGGCCCAACTCGCCCGCCAGGGCTTCTGCCTTTTCCTTGGCGGCGCCAATGGCCAATGCCCGTGCCTCGTCGCGGTGGGTGCGCAGTTCCGTCGTGCGGAATTGAATATTGTGGACGTGGTTGACCCCCGCCGCCAGGGCATCGCTGAGCAAGCCCTCGAACTGGGTCAGATCGCGCAAGGTGATGACGACCGTTTTTTGCACAAAGTAGCCGATGAAATCGCGCTCCTCATAGTACCCATTCCTGTAGCGAGGTTCCACGTGCAGGAATTCGGTCTGGATGTGCTGCGGTTCTACGCCATAGGTTTCGGCCACCTTCAGCAGGCGGGCGACAATCTGGTCGTTCTGTCGCTTGGCCGTCTCCATGCTCTTGTCGTTGGTCTCGACGCCCAGGGTGAGAATCACCTCATCGGGCACCACACGCATTTCGGCGTCTCCTGTGACGGTCACCGTGCGTGGAGCCTGGGACGTGGGCTCGGCTGCCGACCCGGTCCAGGCCGCCAGGGCCAGGATGACCAATACCCCAACACTGATCAGTACCATTGACTTTCTCATCGCATTCCTCCTCGAGTGTCTACTCGGGCAAGGCGCCCGGATTGTGGTCTATTGTACTTCCTCTACGTGACAGGAGTATGACAGAAGGGGGATAGGTCCAGGGCAAGGAAAAGGGAGAGAAGGCGCCAAGACCTCCGAGTTCTCCAAGAACTCGGAGGTCTGCGAGTAGAGGAGAGAGAACCCGCTGTGGGGCACCGGATCAAATCTGGTCGCCCGGCAGGGTAAAGGTCGCCACGGTGCCGTGGCCCTCCTGGCTTTCCAGCCACAGCCGCCCACCGTGGGCTTGAACGAGGGCCTGGGCGATGGCCAATCCCAACCCGCTGCCGCCCTCGGCCCGCGAGCGAGCCCGATCGGCGCGATAGAATCGCTCGCCGATGCGTTCCAGATCGCGGGCGGCGATGCCGAGGCCGCGATCCTGGACGGTCACCTGGGCGCCGCCGCCGGGCATTCCTCTCACGCCCACCGTCACGGCGCCGCCTGGGCGCGAGTACTGAATCGCGTTGTGCAGCAGGTTGAGCAACACCTGCTCAATACGGTCGGCGTCGGCCAGGACGATGGGGCCGTTCGAGGGTGCCGCCAAAACCAGTTCGATGTCCCGGGCGGAGGCCTGGGCGCTCAGGCGCTGCCGGCAGGATTCGGCCAAAGCCACCAGGTCCACCGGTTCGCGCTCCAGGTTCAGAGCCTCCGAATCGGCCCGCGATAGGATGAGCAGGTCGTTGACCAGGCGGATGAGGCGATCGGTCTCGCCTTCTACAGTGCCCAAAAACCGGTCGCGCACCTGGGGATCGTCCACCGCCCCATCGCGCAGCGTTTCCACCAGGCCCTTGATGGCCGTCAGGGGCGTGCGCAGCTCGTGAGACACGTTGGCCACAAAGTCCACCTGCATCTGCCGGGCCGACCGCAACCGCGCCGTCATGTCGTTAAAGGCCTGGCTGAGACGCCCCAACTCGTCCTGCGAGCCAACAGGCACCTCCTGATCGAGGCGCCCGCGGGCCACCTCCTGGGCCGCGGCTGTAAGCCGGCGCACCGGCCCGGCGACCGCTCCGGAGAGCAGCAGGCCCACCACCCCAGATAGCAACAAAGCAGTCGCTGTCGACGCCAGCCAAAGGGCTCGCAGGTCGCCCAATACGGCAGTGGCATCATCCAGCGATTGGTTCAAATAGACCACACCCACCAGCGCGCCATCGACCACGACCGGCGAGGCGAGGGCCATGGAGGATTCATAGGCGCCCTCCTCCGTCCGGCTGGCAACCTGCCCGCCCAGCGCTTGGGCCACCAGCGGTTCCGCGCTCAGGTCGACCCCCTGCAACTCGTCCTGGGAATCCACCAACACCACACCCCTCCCATCGAGAATGCGGATGCGGGTATCCAACTCGGAGCTTAGTTGGAAGGAGGCCTGGGCCAGATAGGCCAGGTCCAGCTTGGCCCCTGCGCTGTTGGATTCGGGGGGTTGGGCCAGGTTTTCGGTGCGCAAAGACAGATTGCTCAGTTGTTGCTGCTGAATGGTGTTGTAGGCCGCTGAGGGTGCGTCGCCTGACGCGATTTCGGTTGTCGCCCCTGGGATCAGCGCCTGGGCCGTGATCTGAGCCTGGGCTGCCAGGCTCTCCTCCAGGGCCTGCAAAAAGTACTGCTCTAGCAGGGAAAGGAGAAGAAATCCAGACAGCCCCATAGCCACCACAATCACCGCCAGATGGCTCAATACCAATCGGGTGCGGATGCCAAAGCGGGGCCGTGCCTCCGGTCCTCGTTGCCTCATCGATCGATCACCAGCTTGTAGCCGATGCCCCGCACGGTAGAAATGACCGTGTCGGGTGCGGCAGCCTGCCGCAGTTTGGCCCGCAACCGTTTGACGGCAGCATCCACCATGCGCAGGTCGCCATAGTACTCATAGCCCCACACCTGCTCCAAAAGCTGCTCGCGACTGAGCACCTGACCGGGATGGCGGGCCAGGACGTACGCCAAATCGAATTCCAGGGTGGTCAACTCGAGATCCTGGCCCGCCCAACGAGCCTCCCGCCGGGCCACGTCTACCTCCAACTCCCCTAGGCGCAGCGGGCCCGCGCCCGCTTCGACCGGGTGAGGCGCCATGCGGCGCAGTACATTTCGCACGCGAGCCATCAATTCCCGCACACTGAAGGGCTTGACCACATAGTCATCGGCCCCCAATTCCAGGCCCACCACTCGGTCGATCTCGGCGTCGCGAGCGGTCAACATGATGATCGGCACCTCCCGCTCTCGGCGCAAGGTGCGGCACACGTCCAGCCCATCCAGAACGGGCAGCATCAGATCCAGAATGATCAGATCCGGCTGCTCCCGTCGGGCCACATCGAGCGCCTCGCCCCCATCGCGGGCGACCGAGACCTGATAGTTGGCTCGCTCCAGATTGTAGACCAGCACATCGACAATGGACGGCTCGTCATCGACAACCAAAATCCGGGCAGGCACCTGCTCCTCCTGACGTGATCTGATCCGATCATAGCTTGATTCGCCCACCCCGTCAAGTCTTTGTGTGACAGGAGGGTGACAGTTCCGTGATAGCTCGACCACAACCGAAAGACTCCTTGGGACCGATTTCAGATTTCCGGATCACATAACACGAATCTAAGCTCCTCAAAGCCCAAAGCTTGTCTGACGCCATCTCGAGGGTGACCCAACAATTCAACGGCAGACGCCGTAGCCTTTTGGATTGCGCAAGCTTGCTTGCGCGGATTTTTGCGGCAGCAAGCGTCCTGCCAAGGCAGGCACGCACTCCAAAGGAGTGGTTGTTCGACACCTGAGTCGTTAGACGAACTCACCCAGAAAGTTGGAACGCACCCAGCTTCTTAATTTATATGATTTTAACTTGACAAATCACAAAGTTAAGGGTATAATGAGGGCGTAGTAAAAAGCGAGCGATAAACAAGGAGGAAAAAATGTCACACGAACTACCACCGCTTCCCTATGCATACGATGCACTAGAACCCTATATCGATGAGCAGACGATGCGATTGCACCATGACATCCATCATGCAGGCTATGTGGCCGGACTGAACAATGCCGAGACCAAGTTGGCGGAGGCCAGGGCCAACGGCGACTTTGGCCTGGTGAAGCACTGGGAACGCGAAGCCGCCTTTCACGGCTCGGGCCATCTGCTTCACGCCATCTTTTGGCCAAACATGGTCGCCGCGGACAAGGCCAAAGCGGCCCCCCAGGGCGACCTTGCCAAAGCGATAGAAAAGGACTTTGGCAGCTATGACGCCTTCAAGGCTCAGTTCATCGCCGCCTCCATCGCCGTCGAAGGCAGCGGATGGGGCATTCTCGCCTACCGTCCGGTCGACGACAGCCTGGTGGTGCTGACAGCCGAAAAGCATCAAAACTTGACCCAGTGGGGCGTTATCCCCCTGCTCGTGCTGGACGTCTGGGAGCACGCCTACTATCTCAAGTATCAGAACAAGCGCGCCGAGTACGTCAAGAACTTTTTCCACATCATCAACTGGGACGACGTCGCCGACCGATATGCCAAGGCCCGCTCCTGATTCAAGGACCGGTGACGGAGCGCGACCTGGACCGGCCCATCGGCCCAAATGGGCGCCGACGAAAATCTGGAATCCTGCTGGGCCCACAAGGCCCACAGGCACCGCCCCCCCCGCGAGGACGCCCTGGTGGCGTCCTCGTTTTTGTGGGGATCGCGCCGTTCAACCGGCAGGGCCCACAGGTCTGTCGCCATCAACACCCGGAGGTGTGATGATGTCTAATGCCATCTTT
>CAYVLO010000291.1:0-4807 GCA_964452125.1 uncultured Anaerolineaceae bacterium
CCTGGAGCACATCATCGATCAGCTCCACCTGCGGAATGTGGTAGCCATCAAATCACGGGCTGAGGAACTGGCCCACGATCCCGCCCACCGGCAGCGATACGATCTGGTGTTGGCCCGCGCCGTCGCCGATTTACCTGTGTTGATGGAGTACACCCTGCCCTTCTGCGCCATAGGCGGATGGGTGGTGGCCCAAAAGGGCGAGTCGGGCGCCGCCGAGGCCTGGAGCGCAGACCGCGCCATTTCGATTCTGGGCGGCGAGCTACGGCGCGTGATGCCGGTGACGCTGACAGGCCTGCCCGAAGATCGATCTCTGGTCATCGTCCAAAAGGTGAGTTCTACCCCCGCAGACTACCCGCGCAGGCCGGGAATGCCCGCCAAACGGCCCTTGCTCGAGTAGATTTCATTAATTTATGTAAAGTTTTAACCAAATTCTAACCATTTCAACCACAGCTCGATTCGGAAGGAATTCCAGAACCCCTGTTGACAGAGATTTGTCCAAACCAAGTGCTGGCAAGATCGAAAAGAGGGGACGGCTTGCAAGCCGTCCCCTCTCGAACGTCGGTGGAATATTTTCAGGCCAGGCAGGCCCGGACCCGCGCAGCGACCTCCTGGGCGGTAAAGCCAAACTTTTCAGCCAGGACCTTGTAGGGCGCCGACGCGCCAAAGCGGGTCATGCCGATCACTGCGCCGCCAGGTCCTACGTACCGCTCCCAGCCCATGGGCAACGCCGCCTCGATGGCCACACGCGCCGTGATCTGGGGCGGCAACACCTCCTGGCGATAGGCCTCAGACTGTTGCTCAAACCGCTCCCAACTGGGCATCGACACCACCCGGGTGGCAATTCCCTCCTGGGCCAAGAGCTTTTGGGCCTGAAGGGCCAGATCCACCTCTGAGCCAGTGGCGATCAGCAAGGCTTGAGCGTCGGCCGCGTCCGACAGCACATAGCCGCCGCGGCTTACCCCCTCCGCATCGGCGTTTTCCAGGATGGGCAGATTCTGACGAGTTAACAATAACGCCACCGGCCCCTCTCGGTTTTCCAGGGCGGCCTTCCAGGCCGCCGTCGTCTCGTTGGCATCGGCAGGCCGAAACACCGTGAGGCCGGGAATAGCCCGCAAGGTGGCCAGTTGCTCCACCGGCTGGTGGGTGGGGCCGTCCTCCCCCACAAAGATGCTGTCGTGGGTAAAGACGTAAATCGTGGGCAGGCCCATCAAAGCCGCCAAGCGGATGGGGGGGCGCATATAGTCACAGAACACCAAAAATGTCCCCCCGTAGGGTCGCAGTCCACCGTGCAAGACCAATCCGTTGAGCAGCGAGCCCATGGCGTGCTCGCGAACGCCAAAGTGCAGGTTGCGCCCACCGAAATCCCCCTTTTTCACCGCGGGATAGGCCGAAAGATAGGTCTTGTTGGACGGGTGCAGATCGGCGGATCCGCCCACCAGTTCGGGCAACACAGGCGCCAGGGCATTCAGCACCTTGCCGCTCACAGATCGGGTGGCCACGGCTCCATCGGTCGCCTTGAAGGTGGGCAAGGCCTGTTCCCAGCCATCGGGGAGTTCGCCGGCCTGACGGCGCTGCCATTCGGCCGCCAGTTCGGGATATTCGACCTGATAGCGACGGAAGAGCGCCTGCCAGGCAGCCTCCCTCTCGGCGCCCGCCGTCAGGGCCCCGCGGAACACCGCCAGGGCGTCGTCGGGCACCAGGAATTGGGCGTCGGCCGGCCAACCCAACGCCTCCTTGGTCAATCGCACCTCGTCAACGCCCAGGGGCTCGCCGTGGGCCTGGGCCGAATCTTGCCGGTTGGGGCTGCCATACCCAATATGGGTGCGGCAAATGATCAGCGAAGGGCGCTCGCCATCAGCCTGGGCCTGGGCTATGGCCTGGGCGACCGCCTGACGATCGTGGCCGTCGGCCGTCAGAACTTGCCAGTCGTAGGCTTGAAAGCGGCCAGCGGTGTCATCGCTAAAGGCCAGGTCGGTGCTACCCTCAATGGTGATCTGGTTGTCATCGTACAGGCAAATCAGCTTGCCCAATCCCAAATGACCTGCCAACGAAGCGGCCTCGTGCGAAACCCCCTCCATCAGATCGCCGTCGCTGATCAGGGCATAGGTATAGTGATCGACAATCTCCAGGCCGGGGCGGTTAAATTCTGCCGCCAGCATGCGCTCGGCCAAGGCCAGGCCCACACTGTTGGCCAATCCCTGACCCAACGGCCCCGTCGTCGTCTCGACACCCGGCGTCTCGCCATATTCAGGGTGGCCCGGCGTGCGGCTGCCCCACTGGCGGAACTGCTCGAGTTCTTCTAGCGGCAGATCGTACCCGGTCAGGTACAGGAGGCTATACAGCAGCATGGAGCCGTGCCCGGCCGAAAGGACAAATCGATCCCGGTCAGGCCAGGCTGGGTTGGCCGGGTTATGCTTCAGGAAGCGGGTCCACAGCACATAGGAAGCATCGGCCATGCCCAAAGGTAACCCCGGATGGCCCGAATTGGCCTTTTGCACGCCGTCGATGGCGAGGGTGCGGATGGTGTTGACGCATCGTTGTTCCAAGTCAGCTTGCATGTTATCCTCCAATATCTGAACCCCCTGAGGTAGGGTGCCAGCCCGAAATCCTCCACGACGTCAGGGAGTTTCGAATTGCACTGTATCAGTGGGCACGTCGGTGGCTGGCAACTCGGCCAGGACCACCTCAATGGTTTCGGGAATCACGCTCACTACAGTGACCTCACCGGGTGACAGGACAATGGGCGCCACACGGTGGATGCCCAGGGAGAAATCGTACAGGTTCAACAACACTTGAATGTCATCGGGCTGCAACTGGGCCAGTACTGCATCGGGGCCCTCCAAGATCACGTCCACCACCGTTGGCGAGAACACCGCCTGCCATTCTTCCGGCACTCCCCGAACCTCGACCGATGAAGTCATGGTCCGACCGCTCTGGATGGGCAAGACATGGACCGTGACGGTGACAAAGTCGGCATTGATGACGTCAATGCCCAACGGCACCGTCAAGGGCACCTGTTTCACCAAATCCACGCGCGTGTCGGTCGCGGTGATGGGCAGGGTCCGCACAAACCCAGGCAGGCCGAGCAACACCGCCGGTGGCCCCTTGAGCGTGACGATAGAAGGATCGACCTCCACGTTCCCCAGTCGATATCCTTCAGCCGGTGTGACGCGCAGATCGGGCACCACCTCCACGTCCGGTTTAAAGCCCACCCTGCGCAGGACGCGGATCTCGGCGAGCACCCGGTCTGGGCTCCATTGGACTCCCGTCACCACCTGGCCCTGGCGATTGAGGGGGGTGACAGCGACCCGCTGCACCACATCTTCTTTGGCCCCCGTGATATCCAGAGAGGCGCTCACAGTAGCCACATCACGAAGGTAGGGGGCCGGCCCCTGGATGGTCACCTGCGCCGGTTCCAACGCCGGAATGCTGGCCTCATAACCCACGGCAGGCTCGCCCGTGAGTGCCAGCGTGACCGGCACATTGACGGTCTCTATGGCCTCGAGAACTACCGTTTGCACCTGGGGGCTAAAGCTCAGGATACGCACCCCACTGTTGGTGCAGGTCACCTCAACCTCCACGGCTGCAGGCTGGCCCAACTCAACCTCGGCAAGATCCATCGTTGCTTCAAAGCTGGCCTGGTTCAGGCTTCGAAGGATGCTTCCTGAGGCCCGCGCCTCGACGTTGCCGAACTCGGCGATTGGCTCAAATATCACCGAGCCTTCCGGCTGATTGATCACCTCAATGGGCACATTGGAGAACACTTCGGTGGCAAAGGGATCCACTTGCAGCGTGGCCGCAACCCATACGGCAAAGGACAGCAACATAGCCAAAATCACCGATCCCAGATTATCCAACAGATGGCGAACGACGGTCATCATCGGCTATAGCGCTCCCAGCCGCCTCCGGCGCTTGGCATAGGTCGAGACGAAATGCACCAGAGGGCTGCTCACCCTGCCGCCGATCGTTCCCTGGTGCAGGCTGTGTAAAAAGGTAGCTGGATCCTCAAAGGGCGACAACTCGACATAGGCCCGCCCCACCTCAAAGGGGGCATGGGCATCGCTTCCCGCCGAACCAGGCAACCCCCAGAGGCTTGCCAGGTTGCGAGCTTCATCATTGTCTTTGGAAAATACTGTGCGAGCGTTCAACACTTCGATGAAATCCAGGCTCTGATAGAACCTCTCTAGATTTTCTCGACCCATGGCCTCGCTGCGCACCCGATCCAGGGGATGGGAAACACCTACCAGCCCTCCCTGCTCTCGGATGCGCGCGATGGTTTCGGGGACGGACAAGCCCATGGGGATCTCTTTTTTCAAAAAGAGGGCCAGCAGTTCGCCATCAAGCGTCTTGATCTCTTCGCCCACCAAAAACCGTGTCGGCGCTTGGGCCTGAAACTCGAGCGCACCGGCAATGGAATTATGGTCGGTGATGGCGACCATATCCACCCTCCGCCGATCCATCCAGCGCAAAAGGGCAGGCAGGCGCGTAAGACTGTCCTTGGAATAGCGGGTATGGCAGTGTAGATCGATACGCATGGTCCAAAAAGGCTAGCTCTTCTTTCGCCCCTTGTTCGCCAGCCACCAAAGCGCCAGTGCAGAGGCAGCAATGCCCAGCAACCCGGCGGTGGCTGCGGTCTTGGGCTCGTACAAGGGCTTGGTCATGGCCGGGACATCGCCATAGTTGGCGAATAACCGCCCCCACTTGGTATTGAGGGCTTTTTCCACCCGCTGGTTGCCGATAACGGGATACCAAAACCCATCGTAGTAGGCCCGCGACGCCGTATAGGACCAGGGGACGATGGGAGAGC
>CAYVLO010000292.1:0-4806 GCA_964452125.1 uncultured Anaerolineaceae bacterium
CTCCCCGTTGCCCTGCGCCGCCGCATCAACAAGGTCATTCGTGAGAACACGCAGGTGCGCGGCTTTGTGGCCATGGCTCTGGTGAGCGGTTTTGTCATCTCTTTGCTGGAGCTGGCTTGCACGGGCCAGGTCTATTTGCCCACCATCATCTATGTGATGAGCCGGCCCGAGCTGGCAGCCCAGGCGTTCCTGTACCTGGTTCTTTATTGCTTGATGTTCATCTTGCCCCTCATCGTGGTGTTTGTGCTGAGCTACCTGGGCACGACCTCCGACCAGTTGGCCAAGTTTATCAATCAGCACACCTCGTCCATCAAGCTGATCACCGGCTTTGTCTTTGTGGGCTTGGCTCTGTGGATGTTCTGGACGCTGCTGCCGTTGTTCGGCGTCGCGTCTCCCTGGAATTGGGTCACCATGGTGGGGGTGTTGGTGGTGATCGGAGCCGGGGTCTTGGGCCTCCAACTGTTCAAAAAGCCGGCGCCAGCTAAAAAGAAGGCAAGTAGCCGCAGGAGCCGTGCATGACGGTCCGGCTCTATTACCAGGATCCTACCCAGGTTTCGTTTGTAGCCGACGTGGTCGAACGATTGACCTGGGAGGGGAAGCCAGCCGTGGTACTGGATCGGTCGGCCTTTTATCCCACCGGGGGAGGTCAGCCCTGCGATGTTGGCTGGCTGGATGGGGTCCCGGTGGTGGACGTGGTCGAGCGCGAGTCCGATGGAGCCGTTCTCCACATTCTGGCCCAGCCCCTGGCGACAGACCAGGTTCAGGGGCAGGTGGATTGGGAGCGGCGGTTCGACCTGATGCAGCAGCATACCGGTCAACATATTCTGTCGGAGGCCTTTGTCGAGCGTCTGGACGCTCATACCGTCGGCTTTCACTTATCCGACGAGTATGCCACCATCGACCTGGATCGAGCGCCCCTTTCGGCGGAGGATCTGCAAGGGGTGGAGGAATTGGCCAACCGGATCGTGTTTGAGAATCGGCCTGTGGAGGCGCGGTTTGTGTCCGACGAAGAGGTGGGCTCGCTCCCTTTGCGCAAGCCGTTGACCCATCAGGGCCCGGTGCGCGTCGTCCAGATCGCGGAATTTGACTGCTCGGCCTGCGGTGGAACTCACGTCCGGGCTACGGGCCAGGTGGGCATGATCAAGATCACGCGCAGCGAGCGCCGCGGCGAAGAGACGCGGGTCGAGTTTTTGTGCGGCAACCGGGCCTTGCAGGATTATGCCTTAAAGAACACCCTGGTGATGGATCTGGCCCGGCAATTCACGGTGAGTTATCGAGAGCTGGGCGATGCGGTCCAGCGGCTGGTGGAGGACCTGAAAGAGAGCCGGAAGGAATTGCACGACGCCCGGGATGCGCTGCTGGACGCAGAAGCCGCCGAGCTGTGGCACCAGGCCCCTTTGGTGGATGGTGTGCGGGTGGTGCATGCCCATTTCCCCGAGCGTTCGCCCGACGATCTCAAGCACCTGGCTCAGCGGTTGGTGTCGCGCCAGAACACAGTAGCCCTTCTGGGCGGGGGCGGCGCGGCAGGGCAAAAGGGCCATTTCACCTTTGCCCGATCCCAGGATGTCGATCTGTCCATGGGGACGCTGGTTCGGCAGGCGTGCCAGATGGTTGGCGGGAGGGGAGGCGGTCGTCCCGAGTTCGCCCAGGGGGGAGGCCCCGATGTCGGCCCCAATGGGGAGCGGGTGGGCCAGGCTCTGGACGAGGCGCTGCAAGCCGTGCTCGATCTGATCCCAGCCCGTCGCCCGTCTTAGCGGGGCCTTGCCGTTTTTTTCAGAAACGGTCTATCGCAGTCGGCAATTGGAGGATATCATGATTCGAGAAATCGCTCCCGGTGTGTACGTAGAGACCGAGTACCATGGCGCCAACGTCGCGTTTATTGTCACCGACGAGGGGGTGATTCTGATCGATTCCCCAATGCTGCCCAAAGAGGCCCGGCATTGGCGAGAGGAGATCAAAAAGTACACCGATCAGGAGCTTATTTACGTGATCAACACCGATCATCACCGGGCTCACGTCATTGGCAATCAGTATTTCCCCACAGCCACGGTCATTGCTCACGAGCATGCCTGGAAAGAGATGAAAAGCTATGGTGATAGCTTTCGCACCCGGTTGATCAACATGTATCGCGATCGCGTCCCCGAAGCGGTCGCCGAGTGGAAGCGCGATCTGGAGATCATCAAGCCCGAGGTGACCTTTACCGGGCGTGTCGTCCTGTACAAAGGGGACAAAGAGATCCACCTTGTGCCTTTGGGCGGCCACACACCGGCGACGACGGTCGTGTATATGCCCAACGAGGGCTTGATCTTTACCGGCGACCTGGTTGTTACCAATCGCCCTCCTTTCCTTTCCCAGGGAAATACCAAGGAATGGCTGCAGGCGCTTACCTATCTGCGCAAGCTGCGGTACGATATCCTGATCCCGGGCCATGGCGAGCTGACGGGCAAAGAGGCCACCGAGAATATGTCGACCTATCTGCGGTTGGTCCGGCGCAAGGTGCGGAGCGCCTACCGCTCGGGTTTGTCCAAGGCCGATACGGCCCGCAGTCTCTCCCACCTGATCCGCTATTGGCCGATCCCGTCTTTCGAAAAGCCAAAGGCCGACCGGCGCTTCAAGTCGGGCCTGGGTCGGGTCTGGAACGAGATCAAGTCGGAAGAGACGGCCAAAGCCCGCCGGCGGCAAAAGGCAAAAAGGAAGTGATGCTGTGGTTTGGGCGGCAAGCCAGCTTGGAGGAGTGAACAGGGAATGAGTGCGATCCAGGTTTTGTGCACCATGCGTTTCACTGATGAACAACTGAATCAGTTGCGGGCCGTGTCGGCGAGGGTACATCTGACGCAGGAAACTTGTCATAATAATCAGGAAGTCGCGGATGCGCTGACCCGTCATCCCGATACCCAGATCCTTCAGGGTTTCTATCTACCCGACAACGCCCTGGAAGTGGCGCCGGGCCTGCGTTGGTTTCAACTTCACAGCGCGGGCGCCGATCACGTGCCAATTGCCCCCTTGTTGCAGCAGGGGGTGATGGTGACCACCAGCAGCGGGATTCATGCCACGCCCATTGCCGAGTATGTGTTGGCTTCGATGCTGGCCCACCGCTGGCAGGTTCCCTTGTGGACCCGCTGTCAGCGAGAACACCAATGGCCCTCGGGCCGTTGGGATCTGTACGCCTGTCCCGAGCTGCGGGATAGCACGGTGGGCATCCTGGGGTATGGCAGCATTGGCCGTGAGGTGGGGCGCCTGGCCCAGGCCTTTGGGATGCGGGTTCTGGCGCTGCGCCGCTCGGCGGGACGGCAGGACGAGGGGTATTCTGTCCGGCAAACTGGCGATCCTGAGGGCGCTATTCCTGCCCGCTTTTTCCAGCCCGACCAATTGCGGGAACTGCTGGCTGAGTCTGATTATGTGGTGGTAGCCATGCCCTCCACGGCCGAGACCTATCATTTGCTGGGCGAAGCCGAGTTGCGGGCCATGAAACCCACCGCCTACTTGGTCAATATTGCCCGGGGCGCCATCATCGATGAGGCGGCCTTGGTCCGGGCTTTGGCCGAAGGTTGGATTGCCGGCGCCGGATTGGACGTGTTTGAAGAGGAACCGCTGCCGGCGGATAGCCCCCTGTGGGACCTGGAGAACGTGCTGATCACCCCCCACGTGGCGGGGTTCAGCCCGCGCTACGACGAGCGGGCGGTGGACCTTTTTGCCACCAACCTGGCTCGCTATTTGGTAGGGGAGCCGTTGCTCAATCGGGTGGATCAAGGGCGGGGGTATTGATGCCCATCCGGGGCGTCGTCTTTGATCTGGGCCATACCCTGATGCACCTGGACGGTACCTGGCCCAAGATGTTTGAGCGCGGAGGAGCTGAGCTGGCCTCCTTTATCGATGGGCAGCGCTTGGGGGTCGACGGTAGGGCCTTTGCCCAGGCGTTGCTGGCCCGGCGGAGCGAAGGCCATGCCCAGGCCCGGGAGACGATGCGCGAAGTGACCGCCGAATCGTCCATGCGCTGGACCTTGGCCCAGTTCGGCCTGCCCGATCCGGCGCCGTCCTTGGTGGAGGGCGCCCTCCAGGCCTTTTTTGCCTACGAAGACGCCCACTGGTGGGTGGATCCCGCCGCCCACGCGGTACTCCAAACCCTGGCCGATCGCGGATTGCGACTGGGGATGTTTTCCAATGCCACCGACGATGCCTTTATCCAGCACCTGGTGGACCGGCTGGGGTTGCGCCCCTGGCTGGAGCCGGCTCTGAGTTCGGCCGGGACGGGCATTCGCAAGCCCGATCCGCTGGCTTTCACTCCCTTTTTCGAGGCATGGAACCTTCCACCTACTTCGGTGGTGATGGTTGGCGATACCCTTGGGGCCGATGTGTTGGGCGCCCAACGGGCTGGCATGTACAGTGTCTGGCTGCCCTCGCGCGAGGATGCCCGCCAGGAAGGGAGCGGATCGGGCGCCGAGGCCCAAAGCCCATCCATTGCGCCGGATCTGGTGATCGACCGCCTGGCCGACCTGCCGGAAAGGCTGAGGCCATAGATGCGACCGAAAAAGCTGAGGTTCTGGCGGGCCGACAGGGTGGGGTACAGGGCCAAATCCTGGGGCACCAGGCCCAGCTTGGCTTTGACGGCCTAGACCGGGCCGTAGGCTTTGCAGATCCTGAGCAATGACAATCGGTTCCGACATGGTTTCCCTCCTTCTGGGGGCGGCCCCGGATGGGTCGCCGCATCAATGCCTGTCTGTCTGATGAACAGGATAGCACGCCAACGGTCACATGGTCTAGCAGCCTGTCGGAGAGAAAACCACCGAGGCAAAACGCCGTCTATTT
>CAYVLO010000293.1:0-4805 GCA_964452125.1 uncultured Anaerolineaceae bacterium
GTTCGGGGGCTGTCGTGGGCTGTGTGACCTCTGGTTCGGCCGTAGCGCCACAGGCGGCCAGCGCCAGGCTCAGAACGACGACCAGAGCCAGCAACGAAAATAATGAGCGTTTCATATGTCTCCTCCTAATTTTTTCCAACAGATCAGAGATCGAATCTTTCTGTCTCTCAAATTCCTTTTTGGGGCTTTTCATGAAACCGCACGATGTAGATGGCGTTTCACCTCCTTTCCAGCTTGTCCTGTTCCGCAGGGTGTCGACTCGTTCATGACGGTTCTACGCGGATTTGCAGTCCCCGTTTGTGGGGCGATGGCACGATGCCCGGATGACGAGTTCGCTCTCCAATGTCGTCGAGGTGACCTCTTCCTCCCCTTCAATCAGGGCGATCAACGTCTCGGCGGCCGTCCAGCCCAGACCGTAGGCAGGCACGCGGATCGTGGTCAGCGGCGGCTGGCTGTGGGCCGCCAAAAAGATATCATCAAATCCAACAATGGATAGATCCCTGGGAATGAGAAGGCCCGCCTTGTGGATGGCGCTGATGGCGCCAAAAGCGACCACATCGCTGGCCGCAAAGACGGCGGTCGGTCGCACGGGCAGGCTGAGCAGGGCGGCCATGGCGGTTTCGCCGCTTTCGGGCAAGAAGGTTGCGGTGCGTACGAGGTCGGGGTCGAGGGGTAGATTGTGCTCGGCCAAGGCCTGTTTGTATCCGTTGAAGCGTTCCTGGCTGCCCGAGTAAAAGAGGGGGGCGTTCGAAATAAAACCGATGCGACGATGGCCCAGTGTCAGCAGATGGTGAACTGCTTGATAGGCGCCAGCCACATTGTCCACATCCACAAAGGGCAGATCGTAGCCGGATAGTTGGCCGTGCAAGATGAGGGGAAATCGTTCCTCCGCCAGTTGTCCAAGCAGGGGATCATCGTAACGCGGGCCTGAAAGGATAAGGCCATCGACCTGTTGTTCGCGGATGAGGCGGGAATAGGCCTCGTGGCTGGGCACATCTTCGGAAAGTTGCAGCACGAGCAGATACCCATGTTGGTGCACCGAAGCGGTGACCCCCTGGAGGAAGGTGGGCAGGAAGGCATCGGCTGCCAGCCGATCTTGTCCCTCGCCCAAGATGAGTCCGATCCGGTGGGTTTTCCCGCTGGCGAGGGATCGGGCAGCGGCGGTGGGATAATAGTTCAGTTCGCGGGCGGCTTCCAGGACACGCTGGCGCGTCTCGTCGCTGATCTTGACGCCGGGAACATCATTGAGGACAAACGAGACTGTAGTGCGGGACACTCGAGCCCGCTCCGCTACGTCTTGGCTTTTGGCCTGCTTGCGCGCCACGGTAGCCTCCCCCAGGTAACGCGTGTTACTAACACGTGTTAATTATACATCACTGTGTACAATTTGTCAAGAGATAATAGACATAAAGTTTGGGTTGGGGGAGAGTCGGCCAATGGGCCGACCATGCTGTGGTGCAGGTCGCAAGTATGCGACCGGTTTGGGCAGCCGCATGGGGCCCCCGCCTCTGGAAAGGGGGCTAGCCGCGCGAACCTATGGGCAACGATTGGTTCGATCCTCCGGCACTTTTGTGAGGGCGGCCACCGACAGCAAAAAGAGCACCCCATACAGGGCAAAGATGACAAGGTACCCCAGGCCGGGTCCCAGCCGATTGAAAAAGTCGGCCAGTGGCCCGCCGATGCCAGCGCCGACGATACCGGCACCGGCTCCTGCCAAATTGGAGATACCCAGGTAGCGGCCTGCCTGCTCGGGTGGGACCAGGTCTGTGCCCATGGCCCAATTGGTGGCCATAAAGGTGCCCGTGCCCAGGCCGATGATGCTGCCGCTGATCAAGACCATGGGCACATTGCGCGAAAAGAGCAACAACAAAGTACCTCCGGCGGCTACCAGGCCTGACAGCGCTACCAGGCGCTTGCGCCCGAATCGATCGGCTAGATAACCGCCGCCCAGCGCCGAGGCGATCAGAAAGACGGCCACGGCAGCCAATAGCACTGTGGTCATGGTGGCCGCATTGGGGAGCATCTGTGCCCACAGTTCCCGCGCGAGGTCCGCATGATCGAGTTGGGCGATATGGGCCAGCGTCTCTTGGGCTGACAGTCCACGCGGAAAGAGGACTCCGCTTTGCATCGACATAATCCCAAAGCGCATTTGTGATTCCTCCAGATGAATAAGAGGACTGCTTCCGGGGGCTCGGCGATTTCACGGCGCCCCGAATGGTCTGTCCGGTGGCTTGTGACCTGCTCTACGATCGGGTTCGTACCCGGGCGGGCGCGCTGCGCGCTGCCCACAGACCGCCACTGATGATGAGTGCGCCACCGAGGAGGTGGGCGGGGCCTACGGTCTCTCCCAGGAGCAGGGCGCCCAAGAGGCCTCCATAGAGCGGCATGGTGTTGTAAAAGACCATGGCGCCGCTGGAACCGAGGCGGCGCACGCCTTCGTTCCAGGCCAACATGCCGATCACGGTGGGTACCAGGGCAATGTAGACCACAAAGGGCACAAGGCGCCCGGTGAGGTTCATCGGCAGGGCCTGGAGTTCCCAGGCAGAGCCAACCAGCAACAGGGGCAAGCCCAGAAAAGCGGAAAAGGCCGAGGTAGATAACGCCGATCGGTGGCGCATGACCCGACGCGCCAGAACCGAGTACAAGCCCCACAGGGCAATGGCCACCAGCACGATAAGGTCGCCAATGTTGATCTGCAAAGAGCGCCAGGTGGCCGTCGAGCCCCCGGTGATCAATACGGCGATGCCGGCCAGGCCCACCAGAGCGCCAGTCAACTGGCGGCGCGACATGGGCTCGTGGATCAGGGCAAAGCTGAGGAGGCCGGTGATGATCGGCCCAAACCCGTTGATCAGGGTGGCGTTCACCGCGGTGGTGTAGCGCAGTCCCAGGTACAGGGTGGGGCCAAAGAGGGTCACGCCGCACAGGGCCATGGCCAGCATCCAGCCACGGTCAGGCTTCATCTGCCGGTCCTCCGGAGGGCGGCGGTGTAGCAACCAGGCAAAGGGGATGGCCGCGATGGCCATGCGAGCAGCCGCCAGGGTGATGGGACCAATGTCGGTCCGCAAATAGCGGCCCAGCAGCATGTTGGTGGCCCAGGCCAGTGTGGCGACATTGACCAGAGCGATGCCGATTAGGGTTTCGCGTCGGGAATCTGTGGTCGGCGGGGCCAAGGGCTAGCTCACAATGAGATCGTCCAGGGAGCGCTTGGGTACGTGATGTACTCCACAATCATCGCGCCAATATTTGATATCCCCATCGGCTCCCACCGGATCGATGACCACGATCTCTTTGGGTTTGCCCAGAGCCAACACCAACAGGATCTCGTAACGCTCTTGGATTTGGAGGTCCTGGCGCAGCTCGTCGCGTTGGACGGAAGCAAGGATGCACCCGCCGAGTCCCTTTTCTGCGGCGCCCAGCAGGATGCTCTGGGCAGCGATGCCATGATCGACGCCAAAATTGGCGCTGATCTCCCGATCGCCCAGGATGATGATATAAGCAGAGGGCCGCTCGCCCTCCTCTGGACCGGGCCAGTCGGCGAGGTAGCCCGCCCAGGCCAATCGTGAGAATATCAAGGCGTTGGTCTGGGGATCGTACGACAGGTAATACTTCAGAGGCTGTCGATTGGCTCCTGAGGCCGACAGACGGGCCAGGTCCACCAGGCCGCGCAGAGTCTCGATGTCGATGGCGGCTTCCTGGTAGAAGCGACGGTAGCTGCGGTTGATGCGTACAAGATCTTGGATCATGGCTGTCCTCCTGTGAGATTGGTTGATCCCTTGACGGGTGGTTGCTTCCTTCCCTGATAGCTGGGTCTGATAGTGTTAGATGGGAAACAGTCGCCGTCGGTGGCGCGTCAGGTAGCGCTGGGCGATAAAGGCCAGGGGTTTTTCGGCCAGCACAAACTCTTCCGACAACGTGGATAGGACTTGGGTCAGGTCGTGTTGTTGAGCCTGAGGGTGTTCGGCTGCCATTCGATAAAATGTGCGTCCATAACCCTCCAGGTCTTCCAGACTCGGCAGCGCCGTACTGGCCAGCCGATAACGGGGTTCTGGCAAAGCCGGGTAAAAGCGATGGGCCTCGACGTACTCGGGGAGAACGCCGGTGAGGAACAGGCAAGCGTCGGCAATGCGGCGGTAGATCCCAAATCGATATTCGGGTTTCACAACCTTGCTGTAGAGGAGCAGGCTGTCGATATCCAGATCATTGATGCGGATTTGGCGCGAGATCCCATCTCGGATCTGCACCTGGATGGTTTCGGTTTCGATCTGGGTAAAGGTCGCCAGAAGCCAGGCCAGGTACTCGCGCATGTCGTCGTGGGCCAACATAGCGATGATACGATGGGCATCGGCCAGGGCTGCCGGCTCGATGGTTCGTTGGATACAGGCATGCAACTCGCGTTCGATATCGCGCCGCGCCCGCAGGAGCAATACCCGAAAGAGAAACAACGGCGAGACGCAGTCCAGGGTGCTGTCCTCGTCCATCAGTCGATGAAACAACCGGTCGTCCTCCAGCATGGCCTGGCGCAGCGAATGGTCTTCCTGAAGCAGGTGGATGAGATGGTCGGGATCGCGGCGTTCGGGCACCAGGGCATCGACCACAAAGCGCAGGTCTGTGAGCTGCCAACCGTGCCGTACCGTTTCCATGGCGCGTACCCTCTGTCCTTCTGGGCCCTCGGAAGCCCCTTCGTGATAATCGTGCACTTATTGTATCACGTTCGCCCCGTTCGATCAAGGAAGGGGAGCAGAAAAACCAGGGCCCTGTCAAAGTCGCGTGCTGGCTCCGGTTGCTCTTCCACAGGAGCACACCGC
>CAYVLO010000294.1:0-4790 GCA_964452125.1 uncultured Anaerolineaceae bacterium
AGTGCGAGGGTCGTTCCCGGTGCCCGGTCCCGACACGGTTCGGGTGGGAGGCAACACCCCCTGTGTAGAGATCCACACATTGGAGCGCGAGACGGTAATCCTGGACGCGGGGATGGGCATCCGCCGGTTGGGCATGGATCTGGCCCAGCGTACCTCTGAACGGATGATCGCCGTGCTGTTGTTCAGCCATACCCACTGGGATCACATTCAGGGGCTGCCCTTTTTTGCACCTGCCCGTCTGAGGCATAACCGGTTGGTCATCATGGGCCAGAGGCGGGTGGACAAGCACCTGGAGCAGATTCTGGCGGGCCAGATGAGTGACGCGTACTTGCCTTTTACCATCGACGACCTGTACGCCGATCTGCTGATCAAAGAAGTCCACGATGGCGAGAAATTCGTCATCGGCAATTTCACTTCGGTTTTGCCCCGGCGCCTCTCCCATCCCGGCGGGGTTTTTGGTTATCGCATTCGCGCCGAGGACAAGGTGGTGGTCTATGCTACCGACGTCAACCATCCCCTGGGCCAACTGGATCCCCGGGTCGTTGAACTGGCCCGAGACGCCGACCTGCTCATTCACGACGCCCAGTTTACCCCCGAGGAAAAGCGGGAGCGTCCCGACTGGGGACACAGTAGTTGGTTAGAGGCTGTGCAGGTGGCCCGCGAGGCCGGCGTGCGGCAATTGGCCTTGTTTCATCATGATCCGATGCACAACGACGATCAACTGGAAGAGATCGAACGTCAGGCCCAGGCTCTCTGTCCATCCGCATTTATGGCTCGGGAGGATATGGAGATCGATCTATAACCTACGCGCCCGCGCCCAAGAACGCGGCGCCTGTGCGGTTTGTGAGGATTATGGAAGACCGATCTGGATTTGATCTGTTTGCTGCTCAAGAACAAGCCAAGATTCTGGTTGTGGATGACTCGGTATCCAGCGCTAAACTTCTCGAAATCCAACTGGGCCATGCAGGGTACCGCGTGGTGTTGGCCCATGATGGCGAGACGGCGCTGCAAAAGGTCAAAACCGAACCTCCTGATCTGATCATCTTGGACGTAATGATGCCCGACGTGGATGGCTTTACCGTCTGCGAGCAGCTCAAGTCCGACAGCAAAACCTGGTTGATCCCCATCATCATGCTCACGGCTCTGAACCGCCTCCAGGACCGCATTCGTGGCATCAAGGCCGGGGCAGACGATTTTCTGACCAAGCCCTTTAACCGCGAGGAGTTGTTGGCGCGGGTCCGCTCTCTCCTGCGTCTGCGATCTGCTTACGACGCACTCCAGATGGAGCGCAACTATTTGGCTCTGCTGTATAGCATTAGCCAGGAATTGAACCGGCACCTGGCCTTGGATGAGGTGCTGGCCCAAATCGTTGTCCGCACCCGTGAAGCTCTGAATGCCAGCATGTGCAGCATTGTGGTCCTCGATGAGGAACGAGCCAATGCCCAACAGATCATCAGTCGCGAAGGGCAAGATTCGACCGTCAGCTCGGTGGCCCCACGTATACTGGAGGAGGGTTTGGGTAGTTGGGCCATGCGTAACCGTGAGGCAGCCATCGTTAAAGAAGCTTCGCGGGACAACCGTTGGTTGGTGCTTCCAGGTGATACGGAACCGGTGGGTTCGGCCATCGTCGCTCCCCTGGAGGTTGGCCAGGAGATTATTGGCTTTATTCTACTCACTCACACGCCGACCTATTATTTTCACGAGGGGCATTTGGCTGTGTTGACTTCGATTGCCGCTCAGGCAGCGGTCGCAGTCCGCAACGCCCGATTGTACGAAACCGAACAGCGGCGACGGAAGGAATTAGAATCGCTCCAGGTGGCGGGTATTGCGATTAGCTCCGAAATGAACCGAGATGCGCTCATCCATCTTATCGTTCGCCAGGGGATCGTGCTCTTGAATGTGCCGGCTGCCAGTTTGATGCTGCCCGACGAATCCATGGGTGCTTTGACTATACGTGGTTGGAAAGGCTTGTCAGAGCGGTATGCTCGGCGAGAGCGAGTACCCTTCCGCCAGGTTCTCCATTTGTTGGGCAAGAATCAGCGCTCCTTTCAAATTGAGGATCTGCGCGGCCAATCCCTGGGACGTTCTGATCTGGCTGTGCGCGAGGGAATCGTCAGTCAGCTTGGCCTCGCTCTCGTAGCTTCTGGCCAATTTCTGGGATTGCTGAATTTGTACGCTCAAGACAATCCGCGTTCCTTTAGTCCAGAAGAGGTGCGATTGGCAGAGACCTTCGCCCAACAGGCGGCCATCGCCCTGGCAAACGCCGACCTTTTGACCCGAACGCGCGAAGAGCGGGGAAAACTTTCGGCTGTGCTCAGCGGTACCACCGACGCGGTGTTGGTGGTGGATGACTCGGGCAACCTGGTGTTGGCCAACCCGGCTGCCAGCCGAACCTTTGGCTTCAGCAGTATCCAGGCCCAGGGTCAGCCTTTGGTTGGTAAGGTTCCAAGTGAGCTTTTGGCAGTATTTTACAGGGCCCGCGCCAACGGCGAGTCTGCCTCCGCCGAAATTGAATCGGACGACGGCCGGATTCTGTACGTCAGCGCTGCCCCTGTTTCAGGGGTGGGACAGGTGGCTGTGGTGCAGGATATCACTCCTCTGAAAGAGCTGGAGGCCATGCGCCTTCGGGCTGAACAAGAAGAGCGGATGCAGTTGCGCTCCGTCTTTGAACGCTATATGGCCCCCGAGCTTGTGGATCGGATTCTGGCCCAAGAGGCAGGTTTGCTGGAACGGAGGGAGCGCCGCGAAGTGGTGGTGCTTTTCACCGATCTGCGAGGTTTCACGCGACTGACCGCCACCTACCCTGCCCATTCGGTCATTGAGGTTCTCAACGAGCTGTTTACCATGTTGGTAGATATCATTTACCGCCATGAGGGGATCGTGTTCGATCTGGCAGGGGATGAGATTATGGTCGGTTTTGGGGCGCCCTTTGAGCAGGAGGATGCTGCCGAAAGGGCTCTGCGGGCTGCGGGCGAGATCCAGCGCGTGTTTTCGGCATTGCGTCAGCGTTGGATGGATGAACAGGGCATCGAAGTGGGACTGGGTGTGGGCATCGACCGGGGTACTGTGGTCATGGGCAACATTGGCGCCCCCAGCCAGATGAGCTTTGGCATGGTCGGCGATGCGGTGAACACAGCCCACGGACTGGTCGATTTGGCGGAGCATGGCGAGATTCTGGTTACATCAGCCGTGATCGAGTCTTTGAATGGCGAGATGGCCGGTTGGTGCTTTGAGAAGCGTCCTCCTGTGCGGATTAAGGGCAAAAGTCTTCTCGTTGAGATCTATCGAGCCCAGTTGGATCCCCTATCGTCCGACCTGCGTCCAGTTTAGGCGGCCGTAAAGACCTGCCACAGGAAAATTGCCACCATCAGCAGCCCGATCCCCAGGTTGACGATAGTCGATAGAGCCCAGCCCAGGCCCCAGCCGCCACTGGCTTTGAGTGCTTTTTTCCAATCACCTGCCCGCACAATTTCTGCTACCAATACGCCAGCAATGGCGCCAATGATGGCGCCGGGTAGGGTGAAAAAGAAAAGGCCGACAAGGCCCCCCACCAATCCGACCACGATGCTCCAGCCGCTGGCTCCACCCAGCTTGGCGCCTGCTGTACTGGCCCAGAGATCGGCCGAGGTAGCTATGGCGGCGAGCAATCCCAAAACCACCAAAGTTGGCCACCCCATGGCCTGGAACCCCTCTGCAATGGCATAAATCAATGCCGCGGCAAAAATGAGGATCGTTCCCGGGATCACCGGCGCCACCGTGCCGATCACCCCAACCAGCATGACCAGCAAAGTCAAAATGAGGACCATGGTCCCCAGCGGTTCTGTCATGCCAAAGGTTCTCCTATCGGTGGATGTGGAGAGCGCTCCCACATGGATTATCGCCCCGAACGCCAGATGGCCAAAAGCAATGTGAACGTCAGAAGCAGGGAGGTGACAAAGCCGGCGATAATGAGCGCCGCTGCCAGGGCCTGCATCTCGGGAAAGATGTCGTTCAGGCGTGGGATGAGTAGCGCGGGACCTAGCACAAAGGCCACGGCCAGGATGGCCAACACCAACCGATTGGCAGCCGATGTGATGCGCCGCGTGGGTTCATCCAGTCCTTTGACCGTCATGCTCAGGTTCGACTCACCGCCATCCAAGTTCTCCAACATCCGCTGAATCTGCTTGGGCAGGAGCAGCATCGCCTCGGTTGCGTCGCGGAATTGCCCTGTGAACTCTTTCAAGTGGGTGACCGGCGATTCGAGTTCCAGGAGCGCATCCCGCACGTAGGGCTCGAATTCCTCAAAGACGTTGATATCGGGGTCCAGTTGCAGGCTGATGCCTTCTAACATGGCGATGGTCTTGAACACCAGAACCAGGTCGCTGGGCATTTTCAGGTGGTTGGAAAAAGCCACCCCCATCAGGTCTTCGACAAAGGAACGGGCCCGGATCTTTTCCAGATCCAGCCCAAAATAGCGCAGCCGCAGGCGATCCATGTCCCGGACCAGGTTGCGTCGATCGGCGGCTCGGGTGGCAATGCCCAATTCGCCCATGGCCTCGACGACGCGGTTGGTGTCGCCCCGAAACAGCCCGACAAAGAGCATGACCAGGCCGAGGCGCTGGGTGTCTTCGAGGTGCCCCATGATGCCAAAATCCATCATGGCGATGGTCTCGCCGGGCAAGACCATAAAGTTGCCCGCGTGCGGGTCGGCGTGAAAGAACCCCTCCTCCAACACGGCCTTTAGTAGAATGCCGATGTTGTGCCGGGCTACCTTTTTTCGATCCAAGCCTGCGGCGTCGAGCGCTTTCATG
>CAYVLO010000295.1:0-4767 GCA_964452125.1 uncultured Anaerolineaceae bacterium
ACAAAATAGACGGCGTTTTGCCTCGGTGGTTTTCTCTCCGACAAGCTGCTAGCGGATGGTGAAGGATGGATTTCGGAGCCGTTGGCAAAGGCTTGTTGGTCATGGGGGTGTTGTTGGTCTTGGCCGGCGGCGGCTTGTGGCTGCTGAGCAAGACCGGGCTGCCCTGGGGTCGCCTGCCGGGCGACATCCACATCGAAGGAGAGCAGTTCTCCTGCTTCCTCCCCCTCGCAACCATGATCGTGGTCAGTGTCGTGCTCACCCTCGTCCTGAATATCTTGATCCGCCTGATAAACCGTTGAGAGGACCCTGTCCCTGTGCAAACCCGTGATTTTGACTATGAGCTTCCGCCCGAGCTGATCGCCCAGACGCCGGTCGAGCCCCGCGACGCCTCGCGCTTGATGGTGGTTCACCGCGAAAGCGGGCAGATCGAGCATCGGGTCTTTGCCGACATTGGCGAATACCTGCAACCCGGCGACCTGCTGATCATGAATCAGACCCGGGTCATTCCGGCGCGGCTCTTTGGGCGCAAAGCCGAGACCGGCGGCAGAGTCGAGCTGCTCCTGCTCTCACGGCAGGACGAGCACACCTGGGAGGCGCTGACCAAGGGAAAAAAGATGCGTCCGGGCACCCGGATCGAGCTGCTGCCCCCTGGGGAAGAGGACGCAGGTTCCGGGATCGGCGCCGAAATCCTGGCCACTACCGAATCGGGCGCGCGGCTGATCCGTTTCGAACGCCCCCTGGAGGAGGAATTGGACCGGTTGGGTGTGGTGCCTTTGCCCCCCTACATCCACGAGCCCCTGGCCGATCCCGAGCGCTATCAGACCGTCTACGGACACGTGGCAGGCTCGGCGGCAGCCTCGACTGCCGGGCTGCACTTTACGCCCGACCTGCTGGTGGAGGTGCGGCGCAAGGGGGTCGAGATCGCCTTTGTGACCCTTCACATCGGCCTGGACACTTTTCGCCCGGTCAAAGAGGAACAACTCGAGGATCACCAGATCCACACCGAGTGGTACGAGCTCACAGCGCCGGTTGCTGAACAGGTCAACCGCGCCCGGCTGGAGGGGCGGCGCATCGTGGCTGTGGGCACCACCGTCGTGCGCGTCCTGGAATCGGCGGCGGGCGGCTGCGCCTGGGCAGGCCAGGCGTTGGAGGAAGGGGTTTCTTGCGGATGGCGCACCGTGTCGGCCTATACAGGCCCCACCGACCTGTTCATCTATCCCGGCTACCGGTTTCGAGTCGTGGACGTCCTGATCACCAACTTTCACCTGCCGCGCAGTACGCTGCTGATGCTGGTCTCGGCCTTTGGCGGGCGAGATCTTTTGGCCCGCGCCTACCAGACAGCCATCGCCGAGCGGTATCGCTTCTTTTCCTTTGGCGACGCCATGCTGCTGGTGTGAGGCGCCGGCCTGGCGGGAGGGCGCCCTCAGCGCCTGAACAGGGCCGCCAGGAACGCCAGGGCCGCCAGGCCAAAGAGGGCGAGGCTTACCGGTCCCTGCCCCTGAAAGATATAGAACGCAACGGCCGCCAGCAACAGGGCGGCAAAGAGGACGGCCGCTGTCAGCCGGTGGATGGCCGTTTCCACGCGGCGCAGCAACCGGGTCGCATCGGGCGACCACTCGGTGCGCACGGTCAGTTCGCCGCGGTTGGCCCGCTCGAAAAAGTGATCGGCCTGCGCCGGCAACGATAGCACCAGTCGGACGGTCTTTTCCAACTCGCTGAGGAGGTCCCGCCCACCGCGCTTGCCCTCCTGGGCGGCCATCTGCTTGGCAAAGGGCTCGATGGCCCGCCAGGGATCGAACTCGGGATCCAGCGAGTTGGCCATGCCCAGGAGGATAGCCAGGGCGCGTCCGGTGAATAACAGGTCTGTGGGGATCTGAAAGGGCATTTCGTACAGAATGTCCCGGTAGCGGCGGGCCAGATCCTGCACTTCGGTCATAGCCAGCCGCTGCATCTCTTTCAGCGACATGCCCGCATAGCGCTCCATCAACTCGGCTTCCATCTGCTCCAGGCGCGTCAGGTCGGCCCCAGGCAGCAGGAACCCTGCCCCCTCGTACGCCTGTACCATGCGCTCCGTATCTCGCGTCACAAACCCCAGGAGCATCCCCATCAAGTGGGGCCGCACCCGCTCGGGAATGGTGGCCACCATGCCGAAATCAACAAAGACGAGGCGGAAAGGGACGCCCTGGGTTCGCCTGGACTCGGATGGATCGACGGGCAGGGGCTCCACGAACAGGTTGCCGGGATGGGGGTCGGCGTGCAGAAAATTGTCGACAAACACCTGTTTGAGGTAGGTGTTGAACAAACGCTCGGCTACTTCCTGGCGCCGGATGCCCGCACCTTGAATTGCGGCGAAATCGGTGATCTTGATGTGGGCCACGTCCTCCATGACCAGCACGCGGCGCGTGGAGGCTTGGCCATAGATGCGGGGCACCCGCACCCCTGGATCGTCGGCAAAATGGAGGGCAAAGGTCTCGGCGTTCTGACCTTCGGCCACAAAGTCCAGCTCGTTGCGCGTGGTGCGGCTAAACTCGTCGTACAGCCGATCCAGATCCACCCTCCGGCTAATGGGGCGATAGCGCTTGAGCCAGCGGATGGCCGTGCGAATGGCGGCGAGATCGGTTTCCACCAGCGTTTCGATGCACGGACGCTGGACCTTGACCACCACCGACTCGCCGCCGAGCAGGCGCGCCCGGTGGACCTGAGCCAGGGACGCAGCCGCCTCGGGCTCTGAGGAGAACCAATCGAACACCTGCCCCAGCGGCTGGCCGTACTCCGATTCGACCACGGCCCGGATATCGGCCAGGCTCTCCGAGGGGACCTCGTCCTGGAGCCCCGAGAGTTCGTCGGTGACGGCGCGGGGCAGCACATCGACGCGCACGCTCAGGAACTGGCCCATCTTGATGAGCACGCCGCCCAATTCCGTGGCCAAGGCTCGAAAGCGCCGCGCCAGTCGGCGCCAGCGCTTTTCGGCCGAACGCTGGATTCGATCTCGGCCCAGAACACTCCCCAGGATCACATCCCAGAAAAAGAGCTGCGAAAGCGCCCCGGCGAAATAGCGGACGACCCGCAGGTAGCGCCGTCGGTCGATGGCAGCGGCCTGCAATTCGGACGGCCTGTTGGATGGGGCCTGATCTTGGGCCCGCAAGGGTTGTTCGTCGGCCATAGGCCTGTTCCTATTCGGTGACGTCGGCCACCTGCCCCTCGACGGCCCGGATCAGGTCTTCCGTGGCAAGCTCTAACCCGGCGTCGTGGCGGCCAGCGCTGACGCTGACCCGGGATTCCTCGAGAATGTGGTGATCGATATAGATGGGCAGATCGGATCGGCGCAAGCCCAGGGGAGCGACGGCGCCGATCTGATAACCGGTGATGCGCGGCACGTCGGCGGGGGGCGCCATCTCAAAGGCTTTGACGCCCGCCACGCGCGCCAGTTTCTTCAGGCTCAGGCGCTGGTCGCCACGGACCAACACAAGGGCGTGCTTTTTGTCGACCCCTCGCACCAGCAGCGATTTGACCACCTGATGCTCGGCGACCCCCCGCTCGGCTGCCGCCTCGTGCACATTCTTGGCCTTGTGGGCCTGTTCCAGCAGACGATAAGGGATGCCCTTTTCCTCCAGGGTGCGGATCGCGTGGGTGCGGATTTTGCTCATGGTCGATTCGTTTCCAGATCCGGCTGCCGGTTCGCAGCGGGCAGGCTCTCCAGCCAAAGGCGGGCCTGGCGCGGCGACCTGAGCCGGACGATCCTCAAATGGGCAAACTCGGGCTGACGGAACAGCGCGGGATACTCCCGGCGCCTGCGCCCGTAGGTGGTCAGCGCCCACCAGATGATGGAATCGCGCCCAAAGATGGCCGTGGAGGCCCTTTCCCGATTGCCCGACCACAACTCTTCGCGAGTGAGCACCCGCCGGAAGGTGCGGACAATGACCCGGCTCATGACCACCGGCAGAGCATAGTCCAACCAGACGATGGTATCGGCCCGGGGCCAGACGATCTCCCGGACCGCGCTGTAATTGCCGTCCACACTCCAGGCCTCGCCGTTCAGGGCCTGGGCGGTACGCGCCCGGAACAGGTCCACGGGGGCAGGTGTCCAATCGGGCCCCCAATGGATGGCATCCAGCTCGACGTGGGGGATACCCAGCCGTTCGGCCAGGTTCCGGACAAAGGTGGTCTTGCCCGAACCGCTGGTGCCCACAACCACGATGCGCCGGGGAAGAGGGTTATTCTGAGGCAGAGTCATGGGCAGACGCCTGCTGCTCCAGGAACCGTGCGACCAGGGCCCTTTCCTCTTCCACCGTCGAAATCTCCCCGTCCAGAAGGGCATCGCGCACGGCGCCCAGGATCTCTCTGAACAGCGGCGATGGCTTCAGGCCCAGGCCCATGAGGTACGAGCCGTCAATCGTCGGTTCCACATGGCGCAGCTCGGTTTCGTACCACCACACTCGTTCGCGAACCCGCTGGGAAGAGGTGCACAGCCACAAAATCAACAGGGCGTCGGAAGAGGTGTGCTGTAACAGGGCATAAAGCTCTCGATTCGGCAACTCGGCGCGGTCCAACAGATCCTCCCGATCGCGCAAGTCCAGCACCTGGCGCAGCAGGTTAAGATCATTGCGAAAGATCTTGAGGTGGGCCGCCAGCGACTCGACTTGCTCCCGCGTCAAGGTATAGGTGAGCAGGGCCAAATAGAGCGCCGGGGCGGGACGTCCGTTGTCCCTCTGCGACAGATCCCAGGTTCCCGAACCGAGGGTTTCGCGCAATCGCCGGAACTGACCC
>CAYVLO010000296.1:0-4747 GCA_964452125.1 uncultured Anaerolineaceae bacterium
GCATTCATCCTCATGAAAGTCGTCATCCAACGGGTTACCCAGGGCCGGGTCACCGTCGCCGAACAGACGGTGGGCCAGTGCGGTCCGGGCCTGGTCATTCTGGTGGGGGCGGGCCAGGGCGATGGCCAGGCCGAGGCCGAGCAGATGGCCCAAAAGATCGCCCACTTGCGCATCTTTTCCGACGCCGAGGGCAAGACCAACCTCTCGATTCTGGACGTGGACGGCGAGGCCCTGGTGATCTCTCAGTTTACGCTCTATGCCGATTGCCGCAAGGGCCGCCGCCCCAGCTTTGTCCACGCCGCCCCTCCCGAAATCGCCGAGCCGCTGGTCGAGTTTTTCGCCGAACAGCTCCGCAAGCTTGGCATCCGTCGCGTCGAGACCGGCGTCTTTGGGGCCATGATGATGGTCGAGATCCACAACGATGGCCCCTTTACCATTGTGCTGGACAGCGACGACCTGAAGCGCTAGCCGGGTGGCGAGGAAAACGACGGCGATTGACCAAAGGGGATGGGTGTGCTACAATCCAGCCACACTAAATAGGAGATGAACCCATGATTACATTGACCGAGGAAGCAGCCGTCCAGGTACAGGCCTTGCTTCAGCAACAGGAAATGCCCGAGCATGGCTTGCGGATTTTTGTCCAGGGGGGTGGCTGTTCCGGGCTGCAATACGGCCTGGCCTTTGAGAACACGACCCAAGAGGACGACGTGGTGGTTGAGGAAAAGGGCATCCGCCTGTTCGTCGATCCGTTCAGCGCCCAATATCTGCAAGGCGCCAGCATCGACTACCAGGAGGGCCCCACGGGCAGCGGCTTTCGTATCGACAACCCCAACGCGCCGACGGGCTGTGGCTGCGGAAGCTCCTCCTCCTGCTGCGAAGACGGGGGCGACGGAACCGGAAGCTGCTGTGGCTAACCAGGCCAGTATTCACCCCGGCAGGTGAGGGGTCCAAGCGAGGAGGAGAATGGGGTTTTATCAAGCGCTCACTCAAGCGGCCAAACAGAACGATAGCCTGTTGTGCGTGGGGTTGGACCCGGACCTGGAGCGGTTGGAGCCGGGGGAGGATCTGTTTGCCTTTGGCCAGCGGATCGTCGATCAGACCAAGGATCTGGTCTGCGCCTTCAAGCCCAACTTTGGGTTCTACGAGGCTGCCGGACTCGAAGGTCTGGAGGCGCTGGGCCGGACCATCGAGTACATCCACCAGACCACGGATGTGCCGGTGATCCTCGACGCCAAGAGGAACGACATTGGTTCGACGGCTGTCGCCTACGCCCGAGCCGCCTTTGAGGTGTGGGGCGCCGATGCCTTGACGGTGAATCCCTACCTGGGCGGCGATGCCGTGGCGCCCTTTACCGCCTACGAAGAAAAGGGCGTGTTCCTGCTGTGCCACACCTCCAATCCCGGCGCGGTCGACTTGCAGACCCTGCCCTGCCCCAGCCGCCCGCTGTATGAGGTGGTGGCCGAAAAGGCCTCTGTCTGGGGGACGGGCCTGGTGGTGGGCGCCACCTATCCCGAGGCGCTGGCTCGCGTTCGCAGCCTGGCGCCCGAAGCCTGGATCTTGTTGCCGGGCGTGGGCACCCAGGGGGGCGACCTGGAAGCGGCATTGAGCGCCGGGCTCCGCGCGGATGGGCTGGGGGTGGTCGTCAATTCGTCGCGGGGCGTCATCTATGCCGACGATCCGCGCCGGGCCGCCCAGGAACTGCGGCAGCAGATCCAGCAGGCCCGCGCCGCCCTCAAGCCGGCGCCCTACGATTTTCGCGCCGCCCTGACCCTGGCCCTGGCCGATATGGGCGCCATCAAGTTTGGCGACTTTGTCCTGGCCTCGGGCAAGCGGTCGCCCATCTATATCGACCTGCGATTGCTGGCGTCCTACCCGGCCGTCCTGCGCCAGGCGGCCTATGCCTACGCCCAACAGATCCGCCAGCTCCTGGCGCAGGAGGGCGCGCCATCCGGCCTGCGGCTGGCAGCCATCCCCTATGCCGCCCTGCCCATCGGCGCGGCGGTGGCGCTGGAAATGGACCTGCCCCTTATCTACCCGCGCAAAGAGACCAAGGCCTACGGCACCGCCCGGCAGATCGAGGGCGCATTCGAGGCGGGCGACCCGGCGATTATCCTGGACGACCTGATCACCACCGGCGGAAGCAAACTGACCGCCATCGAGCCCCTGCAACAGGCCGGGCTCCAGGTGCGCGACGTGGTGGTGCTCATCGACCGGGAGCAGGGCGGGCGCCAAGAGCTGGAGGCAGCCGGCTATCGGCTCCACGCTGTGTTGGGCCTGGGCGAGATGCTCGAGGTGTTGGAACGGGCCGGGCAGATCAGCGCCGCCCAGCACAGAGAGGTCGCCGCCTTTTTGTGGGGCGGCTAGGGCCTTGGTCACCCTGAACACGGAACTATGCGGCGTTTCCCTGCCCTCCCCCCTGGTATTGGCCAGCGGCATCTTGGGCACCGAGGCGGAACTGATGGCCCGCGTGGCCCGGGCGGGGGCGGGGGCCGTCACGGCCAAATCGTGTAGCCTGGAACCCCGGGCGGGGCATCCCAACCCCACTGTGCTGGCCTGGGAGCATGGCCTGATCAACGCCGTGGGGCTGGCCAATCCAGGCGTCGAGGTCGAGATTGAGGAGCTGCGGCGCACCCGCGCGTTGCTCCGCCCCTTGGGCGCGGCCCTGATCGCCAGCATCTTTGCCGACACGGTAGAGAATTTTCACCGGGTGGCCTCACGCATCCTCGAGGCCGCGCCCGACCTGATCGAGGTCAACATCTCTTGCCCCAACGTCCACGCCGAATTTGGCACACCCTTTTCGGCCGACCCAGCGGCCGCCGCCGACGTGACCGCGGCTGTCCAGGCCGCGGTCGAGGGCCGGGCGCCGGTGTTGGTCAAGCTTTCGCCCAACGTGGCCGACCTGGCATCGATCGCCCGGGCGGTGGCGGCAGCGGGGGCCGATGGCATCAGCGCCATCAACACCCTGACCGGCATGGTCATCGACGTCGATGCCCGGCGCCCCATCCTGGCGAACCGCACCGGCGGCCTTTCGGGACCGGCCATCCGCCCCCTGGCGATCCGCTGCGTGTACGAGATCTATCGCGCCGTCGACCTGCCCATCGTGGGCATGGGTGGGGTGCGCAGCGGCCGCGATGCCGTCGAGATGATCATGGCTGGGGCGACGGCGGTCGGGGTCGGATCGGCAGTGTATGAAGAAGGACCGGAAGCCTTTGGCCGCATCCGAACCGAGATGGCCGCCCTCATGGCCGAGTTGGGCTATGAACGCCTGGCAGACATGCGGGGGGTGGCCCACCGATGACCGAGGAGAGCCCTGAGATGAAGACGAGCCTGCCGGTGGTGGCCCGGGTGGTCGAGGTGATCGACGAGAGCGCCCAGGTGCGCACCTTGGTGCTGGATCGCAGTCTGGACGCGGAACCGGGCCAGTTCCTGATGGCCTGGCTGCCCGGTCTCGATGAAAAGCCCTTTAGCCTGGCGCGCCCGGCGCCGGTGACGATGACCATTGCCCGCGTGGGCCCCTTTAGTCAGGCCATCCATGCCCTGCGCCCCGGCGACCGGCTGTGGATTCGCGGGCCGTTGGGCCGTCCCTTTGAGTTGCCCGAGTCGGACGAGGACGCGCTGCTGCTCATCGGCGGCGGCTATGGCGTGGCCCCCCTCCATTTTCTGGCCGAGCGCGCCCGGGCCGCCGGCTGGCCGGTGGATATGATCATCGGCGCGCGGACGGCCGCCGACCTGGTCTTTGCCCGCCGCTTCGAGGCGCTGGGCGCCCGCGTGACCCTGACCACCGACGACGGTTCGGCGGGCCTACGGGGTGTGGCGACCGACGCGGCGTCGCGCCTGTTGGACGAGGGCCGCTACGTGGGTCTGTACGCCTGCGGGCCCGAGCCGATGCTGGACGCCGTGGAGCGGTTGGCCCAGGCGCGACGCCTCCCGGCCCAGTTGAGCTACGAGCGCTATATGCGCTGCGGCTTTGGCGTGTGCGGCTCGTGCGCCAAAGAGGGTTGGCTGGTCTGCAAAGACGGTCCGGTCAAGCTGGTGCCGGCGCCCGCGCCCTGAGGCCTGATCCATTTTCCAGGAGACACCCGAATTCGGATGGGACTCACGATCGTTCATCTGTCAGACATTCATTATGGGCCGCCCTTCCAGGAGGCGCTGGAGCCGATCCTTCTGCGCCAGGTTCAGGCCGAGTCGCCGAACCTGGTGGTGGTATCGGGAGACCTGACCCAGCGGGCCAAGCAACCCCAATTTCTGCAAGCCCGGGCGTTTCTGGAACGGCTGCCGAATCCCTACCTGGTCATTCCCGGCAACCACGATGTCCCCCTGTACAACGTGTTCGACCGCCTGTTCCGCTCGCTGGAACGGTACAAGCGCTATATCCGCCCCGAGGTCGATATGACGGTACAGGCCGATGGGATCATGGCGGTGGGCCTGAACTCGGCCTTTGGCTGGACCAACGATGCCGGGCAGATCACCGCCAGCCAACTGGCTAGCGCCGAGGAGACCTTTGCCGCGGCGCCCAACCCGACCTTTAAGCTGGTGGCTACCCATCACCACTTTGTGAACCCACCCGGCGTCCATCAACGGGGACTGCCCGAGCGGCTGTTGGAGCGCTTCTCCGCCTGGGGTGTGGAGCTGGTCCTCACCGGCCATACCCACCTGAGCCACATAGAGCGACACCCCGCCGGGCCGGTGCTGGTCCAGGCCGCTACGGCGACGGCCAATCGCTGGAAAAAGCTGGCCAAACGGGCCA
>CAYVLO010000297.1:0-3503 GCA_964452125.1 uncultured Anaerolineaceae bacterium
GAACCCCTGATGCTTGATGTAATAGAGATCGTACTCGAGCTTGGTCAGAGCATCTTGCACGCTATCCCCATAGCGATAGCGCACCTGAGCCCAGCCGGTGATGCCGGGACGCACCGCGTGGCGGGCCTGATAGTAGGGCACCTGGCGCACCAACTCGGCCACAAACTCGGGGCGCTCGGGACGGGGGCCGACCAGGCTCATTTCGCCGCGCAGCACATTCCAGACCTGGGGCAACTCGTCCAGCCGGGTCTTGCGCAGAAAGCGTCCTGCGGGCGTCACCCGGCTGTCGTTGGCGCAGGCCCACACCGCCCCCGATTCCTTTTCGGCATCGGGCACCATGGTGCGGAACTTGACCAGGCGGAAGGGCCGGCCGCCCCTGCCCACCCGCGTCTGCCAGAAAAAGAGGGGACCGGGACTGCCCAACGCGTTGGCCACCGCCGCAAAGGGACTGACCACCACCAGGGCCGCCATGCCCACCACCGCGCTCAGCAGATCCAGGCCCCGCTTGAACACCAGGAACATCTGCCGGGTGGCCGAATCGGTCATCGGCAGAACGACGCCCAGGTCGCGCCCGGTGTGCTCGACCGCCACGCGGCCCGTCACCCGCTCGTACACGCTGGTCATCCGCTCGAGCCGGATGCCCTGCTCGCGACAATCGAGCAAGGCCTGGAACAGATCGGGATGGATCTGCGGCGTATGGGTGATAGCAACCACCACCAGATCCACCTGGAGGAGTTGCACCAACCGCCTCAAGTCGCGATGGTTGCCCAGAACGGGCCGATCGGCCACCACAGTCCCTGCCTTGGCCGGGTCGTCGTCGACAAAGCCAACCACCCGATAGCCCGATCCGGCAAAGGGGTTGCCCTGAGTTGGGGCATCGGACAGGACACGCGCCAGTTCCGAACCCGAAAGCCCAGCGCCCACGATGAGCACCTTCTGCTGAAAGGTAGGTTGGCTAAAGATAGAGGCATACAGCACCCGCCACAGAGGGACGCTGGCGCCCACCAGACCAATAAAGAGATAGGTCGACAGGCGCGACGCCGGGAAATGGGGCGTGTACAACGGAATCATCAAATAGGTCAGCGCGGTCAGCAACGCAGCGCGGACCGCGCTCCAGGCGCTCTGGCTGGCATAGGCCATGCGGGGCGCGTCGTAGCAATCAAAAAAGGAGGCCCACAGCGTCCACAGCAAGGTCAATACCAGGAAATAGGCAGGAGCTTCGACGACCGTTCGCAGCGAAAAGGTATATCCAAAGCGCAGAGTCAACGCCACCAGCAGCGAGAGATTCAGCACCAGGATATCGATGGCCCACACCAAGGCGCGGCGCTCTGAGGCGTTCAGTCGCGGCGCAGGCAGGGGAAACGGCTTGGGCGTATCGGCGGCGCAGGGCGCCCGGTCGTCGGCTTTTTCGTCCGCTTCCGGCACACTGCGCAACTGTTCAGGCGTATCCATGCCTCATCCTCCCCGCGGCCCAAGCGAGAGCCGGGATGGCGCACCGCATCCCATGCCTCGTCATCGCACGAAAACTCCTTTTCACGGCAGATTCACTCCTCTGCTGGTCGGTTGCGACCGGCCAGTCGGGCATAGGCATCCAGCAGCGCCTGCTCCTCGGCGGCGCGCTGCTCTTCGTACCAGGCGCGGCCTGCGGCGCCCATGCGGCCCAGGCGCTGCGGATCGCCCAGCGCCGAGGCCAGCGTGTGGGCCAGGGCCTGGGCATCGCCGGGCGGCGCCACCCAGCCGGTCTGCCCCTCTTGTACGTATTCGGGCAGGGCCCCCACCCGGCTGACCACCACCGGCTTTCGAAAGAAATAGGCCGCCGCCACCAGCGCCGACTGGCTGGCTTCCAGATAGGGCAGGACCACCAATCCGCAGCGGCAAAAGAGATCGAGGGCTTCCTCGTCGCCGATGAGGCGGTTGCGCACCTCTACGTTGGCCGGCAAGGGTCCCGCGATCTGCCGATCCAGGGGACCCGGTCCGGCGATCACCACGCGGGCCTGACCCAGCATCCGGGCGGCCTGGGTCAGCACGTCCAGCCCCTTGTAGGCCTCCAGCCGCCCCAAAAACAGCGCCCACGGCTCGTAGCTCACCTCGGGCGGCGACCGGCGCAGGGCCGCCTCCCGCTCCTGGCTCAGAAAGAGATGGGTCAACGGCGTGCACGTCACGCGCGAGGGCGGCAGGCCCTGGGTCCGCAACTCCTGGCGGTAGCGCTCGCCGTGGACCAGGAGGCCATCGGCGCCGTCGCGCACCTGTCGATTCCAGAGGTAGAGCAGCCGCCCATAGACGGCGCCGTGGTGGGGGTGCAGGTCGTGGAGGGTGTGCACCGTGGGCACGCCCGCCCGCCGCAGCCACTTGAGCAGCCCCGGATTCCAGAGGTGGGGGCCGGTGATGTGGACCAGGTCGGGCGCCAGTTCGACGACGGCGCGGCCCAGCCGGCGATAGTCGCGCGGGCGCAGGGCATCGGGCCCAAAGCCGGTGGAACGGGCGCCGATGGGTGTGTGCAGCACCACCCCCGGGCCGTAGCGCTCCAGGGGCGCGCGCCGGGTGGTGACCAGGTGGACCTGGTGGCCCGCACGGGCCATGCGCCCCGCCAGGTCGGCGGTATATTGGTGCATGCCCCAGGTGGGCGACGGCAGGACGTAGCAGAGGTTCATGTCAGAGGGGCCACAGAGGTCAGGCCAGTCGACTCTTCGGCCGCATCATAACACAGTTCATCTCAGTAATCCCATTCTCCTCGGGATCGCGAGCCGCCTCGGCAAGACTATACAACTCAAAGCCAAGGTGCTCGTAGACACGAATCGCATCAAGGTAATGGGGCATTCCAACATAAGTTGGCTTGACCGATACTTCGGATTGGAGTCCACTGATTTCCTCCAAACAACCTTCTGCACCACGGATGACCTCGAGGTCGTATCCTTGAGTGTCCATCTTGAGAAAAACGCGAGGTTTCCGCAACGCGGTTCCGTTAATCACATCTTGAAAGACTGTGTCAAGCCGCTTCATGTCCACCACCACCTCGCGAAGTCTCCAATCCGGACTCTGGGGCTGTAGAAAGGAACTCATGGCTGTACACTCTTCAGCGATGTGAAAGGCCTGTCGCGCGTTCTGGTTGCCGAGGGCATAATTGTAGCCTGCCCATTTTCGGTCTCTGCAGAAACTGGCACACAAAAAAGCATAATCCTCTTCGATTGGCTCAAATGAACAGATGTATCCTTGATAACCAATCCGACGCAGATTGTGGACAAACTGACCCTTGTTTGCTCCTACGTCTAACACACAATCAATCGAATAGTCGCGGAGGGTATCGCGAAGCAGCGTCCATTCCAGATAGCCGCTCACGGGCTGACGAGGTAGCCGTGTTGTATAACGGAGTGCATATTTCATCAAGTTAATCAGTGTACTCAATTTTTGTGCCTTTCGCTCGTGATACTCACAAAGCCAGTGACCTGATTGGCGTGCTGTTCGATCGACGCTTTGGCAGTCACCGTACGCCTGCCAGCGCTGGC
>CAYVLO010000297.1:3603-4745 GCA_964452125.1 uncultured Anaerolineaceae bacterium
TGGCGTGCTGTTCGATCGACGCTTTGGCAGTCACCGTACGCCTGCCAGCGCTGGCTAATCTCTCCCGGCGCTCGGGCTCAGCCAGCAACTGCACTAGAGTGTCAGCCAATGCTCGTATCGAGCCTTCGCAGATGATGCCGGTCTGGTCATGAAGCAAGATATCGGGTAGACCTTGAGATTCTGTAGCAACCACGCATTTCTGCATAGCCATACCTTCCAAGATGGTGGTAATACCGGCGGCTTGGGGTGTGTCATGGAGAGGCACCACAACCGCTGTTGCACCGGCGTACAGGTCGCGCAACTCGACATAGGACAGGCGCTGCGTGATGATCTGAACATTGGCCGGGGCAGATGAGAATTCGGTCCGAGCCGCGGTCATCCAAGCGCTGGAAGCCTTGACCACCACATCCACATCAAGTTCCCGCACTGCCTCAAAGAACAGGCCATAGTCCCGCATCTCTGCACCCACGGAGAGCAGATACGGTCTTTTCGATAGCTTGGCCTTGGCAGGGTCAAAAAAGTCGGTATCCACCCCCTGGGACACGACCGACACGGGTGCGGCGCCGGTGCCGAGGGCGGTGCGCAGCAAATCGGCCTGGTGGTGATTGACGCAGATCCAACCATCCACCGCAAGCAGGTGGCGCGCGACGTGAAGGAAACGGAGCCACGCGGGCGAAAAGACCCGGTGCACATAGACGACATGAGTGAAGGGACGGCCTCGTACCGTAGCGCCCGCCAGAGCCACCGGTAAGCCCCACGTCTCACCCGTGGAATAGACGATGCTTCCAGGAGCAAGAGAGTGCGCGAGCTGCCAGGCGCAGCCCAGATTCCCAAAGAAGGAGCGGAGCAACCGAGACAGACGAGCGCCGCTCAGGCCTGCCGGCGATGGGCGCCATTGTCGAACGTAACCCGGACAGCGCTCCAACACCAGCCGGTAGTCGAGGCGCGGTGCCAGGCCGGAGGCGATCGCTTGAAGGTGGGCATTGCTAACTGGGCCCACCAGGATGTAGGTTGGTTCTGGGAAGTTTACTGTCAAATCGCAACTCTCGCGGGATCAAATAGACGGAACATGGCACAACGTTGGCGGGAAAATACCACTTTACTCATGAGAAGCACCAAACTACGAGTCTGCCAGAGACACA
>CAYVLO010000298.1:0-4742 GCA_964452125.1 uncultured Anaerolineaceae bacterium
GACGGCGGCGATGATCCATTTTCTGGACGAGGTGGGAGCCAATCCGGGCCGCGCCGCCCACCGCCAGGCCGTCGAGTCAGGACGCATCGTCTACAACGCCCGGGAGACGGTCTGCGAGTTGTTTCACGCACCCGACCCCCTGCGCGTGGCCTTCTGCAAAAATGTCACCGAAGCGCTCAACCTGGCGCTGAGGGGTCTGTTGCGTCCAAGCGATCACGTCGTCACCAGTTCGATGGAGCACAACTCGATGATGCGCCCCCTTCGAGCGTTGGAAGCCGGTGGTGTCGAGGTCACAGTGGTGCGGTGCTCGCCGCAGGGTATGTTGGACCCCGCCGAGGTGGAGGCCGCCATCCGGCCCAACACCAAACTGGTCGCCCTCAACCATGCCTCCAACGTCGTCGGCACGCTGTTGCCTGTGGCCGACGTGGGCGCCATCTGCCGAAGGCACGATCTGCTCCTGCTCGTAGATGCCGCCCAGACCGGCGGAGCCTACCCCGTCGATATGCAGGCCGACCAGATCGACCTGTTGGCCTTTACCGGACACAAATCCCTGGGCGGGCCCATGGGTACCGGCGGCCTGATTGTGGGTGAGCGGGTAGACGAAAGGCAGATTGAACCGTTGATCTGTGGCGGTACAGGCAGCCGCTCGGAATACGAGTTGCAGCCCGATTTTTTGCCAGACATGTACGAAAGCGGCACGCCCAACGTCGTCGGCTTGGCTGGCTTGCAGGCGGGCGTGCATTGGGTCCTGGGGCGGGGTGTGGCACCGATCCGCGCCCACGAAGTGGCTCTAACCCAGCGGCTGATCGAAGGGTTGCGAGCCATTCCCCGCGTGATCGTCTACGGCACGCTGAATGCCGAGCGGCAAACGGCCACGGTTTCGTTCAACGTAAACGGGATGGAGCCTTCGGAGGTGGGCTTGCGACTGGACGATGAACACGGCATCCTCTGTCGCGTGGGCTTGCACTGCTCGCCGGCGGCGCACAAAACCCTGGGCACGTTCCCTGAGGGCGCCGTTCGTTTTGGCCTCAGCGCATTTTCCACAGAAGAAGAGGTCCACGTCGCCGTTAAAGCCGTGGGACAGCTTGCCCGGGAGGTGTGATGAGCGATCCCCAATATGCCGTGGTCCTGGTGCATGCTACCAGCCACGCTATGCGCTTGGAAAAGCTGTTGCGCGACGAGGGCATCCCCTGTAAGATGATCCCCGTGCCGCGGCACATCAGCTCCGACTGCGGCGCCTGTGTCCGCATTCTGCGCCAGGACACGGACGCCGTACGCAGGGTAGTAGACGCGGCAGGTATTGAGGTCGAGAACATCCAGGTCATTTGAAAGCTTTTGCTCAAAGCGATAAGAACCGGGCGAGGACTAACCGCCACCCCGTCGGCGCTGACGACGCTGACGCTGGCTGCCCCCTGAATTCGCACGGAAATCGAAATCGTTGCGACTGCTCGCCCCGTTTTTTGTCGGCAGTTGAGGGTTCCCTTGCTCCCTTCTGTCCAAAAAATCGGCCAGCCACGGCAAGAGATCGCGCTCGGCCCAAACCAGAGCGGAACCAATCGAGGGCAGCACTCGGGACCACACCGACACCGGTGCGGGAGTCGATCGAACCTGGATCACTTCCGGCTGAGGTCGGATGGCAGGCACACGGGTTTCCTCTTTCACGAATTCCTCCTGTGTAGCCAAAGTGATGGCCCCAGTCGGACAGACCTCGAGACAGGCCCTGCACTCGCGGCACAGGGCCCGATCGACAGCCGCCTTGCCTTCCACCAGGTACAACGCGCCCGTGGGGCACACCTCCAGGCACACCCTACAGCCGGTGCACAAATCGGCGCGTACGACGATCACGTCAACTCACCCCTTCCCGCTATCCCGCGATAATCAGACGGCGCTGTTCAGTTTGTGCAGCGCCGAAGTCAACGCCTCATTCACCCAGCCCAGTTCTGTGGCAGCCAGATCGACATCTTCAGCCACATCCTCCCGCGCTGCGCTACGGGCCTTTTCCGCCCACTGACGAAATTCGGCGGCGTGCTCGGCGTTGTGCTCGATCCAGTGGGGCAACAGCATGCGGAGTTTGTCCTCATCAGTCGCCATTCGCCTCTCCTTCCTCTAACGGCGTCAAAGTGACCGTATGCTTCAAAAAGTCAATGCGGCTCACCCGAGCCTTGACCACAACCGGCTCCTCAAAGAACGCCTGCAGGCGCAGGCCTGCTTTGTCCGGCTCCAGGAGAATCACGTCGCGCATGATCTCCTTTTCCTGACCATCCTGAACCAGATAGACCGTAGCCTGACACATATCACACCATTTCCTTGAGCAAGGCATTGAGTTCATCCGCACCCACGTAGCCAAGCACTTTTATCTCTTGTTCGGTGACTCCAGGAACCTCCGCCACTGCGCTACGGATTTCCAGCGCCAGGTGAACGGCCAGCGGGCACAAGGGTGAGGAAGGCCGAAACTTGTAGCGAACCCGGCCCGTGTCGGCATCGACATGCAGATCTTCGATCAGCCGCATGCGCATCACGTCCACCCCGGTCTCCGGGTCGATGACCCCCTGCAACCGCTCGATGATGGCTTTTTCCAATTCCATCAACCAGCCTCCCTTCTCTACTCGGCGCCGTTGAGTTGCTGGCGCAGCTGGGCCCACACCTCTCGCAGCGCGCGGGCCATCTCCCCTTCAGGCTCAAAGAGAGTGACCGGCTCGCCTTGAACCATCGCCTCAGTGACGACCGTATCGTAGGGCAGCCTGCCCACCAGGGGAATCCCCTGAGCGCGGCAAAAGGCTTCGATGTGGGCCGTGTTTGCCGGGTTGACGTCGGCCTTGTTGATCAGCACCAGTGCCGGCACCCGAAAGTGACGTACCGTACCCAGGATACGTTCCAGATCGTGAACACCCGAGACCGTGGGTTCGGTCACCAGCAGAGCCAGGTCAGCCCCGGCATTGGCTGAAATGACCGGACAGCCGATTCCCGGCGGGCCGTCCACAAGCAGCAGATCCCGGCCCTCATCGAGCGCCAACAACCGACCCTGTTGCTTGACCATGGTCACCAGCTTGCCCGAGTTCTCCTGGGCGGCAAAGAGATGGGCATGGAACAGAGGCCCAAACCGCGTATCAGATCGAAACCACAATCCGGCTTGTTGTTCCTCGCTGTGAATGGCTTCCACAGGGCATTGATAGACGCACGAATCGCAGCCCTCACAGGTCAATGGGTCGACGCGGTAGGTATCATCGCCGGGTACCACGGCATCAAAGCGGCACACCTCGTAACAGCGGCCACACAGGGTACAACGATCCGGATCGATAATCGCCACCTGCCCACCCATGAACACGTGTTCTTCCAGCCTGGTCGGCTCCAAGACCAGTTCGAGATTGGCGGCATCCACATCGGCGTCTGCCAACACAATGGGCATCTCTTCCGAAGCCAGATGAGCCAGCGCTGCTGCCACCGACGTCTTGCCGGTGCCTCCTTTACCGCTCAAGATCACAAGCTGCTTCATCGGGCCTCCTGAGATACCATTTCCTCGATCTGGGTATACAAGACTAGAAACTGGGGCACGAATTCCGGCAGCGCCTCGACAAGCGATTTGCCACTGGAGATGGCCTCTGCGATGCGTCGGTCCAACGGGATGCGCATCAAGATGGGCACCCCTTCGGCCTCGCAGTACTCTTCGACGCCGGCATTGCCCACGCCATTTCGATTGATGACCACGCCTACCGGCAGGCCCAGTTCATCGCGGGCCACCTGCACCGTCAAGCGCAGGTCGTGCAGTCCAAAGGGCGTCGGCTCGGTGACAAGCAGGACGAAATCGGCGCCGCGCATCGTCTCGACCACCGGGCAAGACGTCCCGGGCGATGCATCGAGGATCGAGATGCCCCCCTCCTTGTCTGTCCTATGCCGTTCCTTCAACTGGTGGATGATCGGCACACCCATCGCCTGCCCCACGTTCAGGGTTCCATGTCCAAACGTAAGGGGCCCGGCCTGGCCCGATTCCAAGCTTCCCAACGGGTGCAGCACCTCATGGATGGCCCCCTCTGGGCAGTTCAGGGTGCAACTCCCACAGCCGTGACACAACTCGGGAAAGATGAGCACCTTGCGCCCCACCACCGCAATGGCATGCCAGACGCACACCTCGGCACATCGACCGCAGAAGGTACAGAGATCGTAATCCACCTCTGGGATCAGGATGCCCACCTCTTCGCGGTGTTCCATTCTTGGCTTCAAGAACAAGGCCGCGTTGGGCTCTTCGACGTCACAGTCCAGGAACAACAAATCCTCGGAACGGGCATCAGCGCTCTGTGGCTTGGGCATTTTGGCCACAGCCAAAGACATGGCCAAGCTGGTCGCCACGGTGGTCTTGCCGGTACCGCCCTTGCCGCTTGCTACCGCAATGATCATCTACGTTTCTCCTCCGATTCCCTGCTTGGCCGGTCGCCCATTCGGTCAAGGCGACCGGCCTACGGGTATCCAGTCCATGGAGACGGAAGCTCGAGCCTTCCACCTCGTAGGCACCCCTAATGGTTCCCGGGTCAGCGGTTGAGCTGGTCCAGTTTGCCCGCCACATCCTCCAACTGCTGGCGAAGCATCTCGGCTTCTTCCCGCAATCGACCCACGTCATCCTCTTCGTATTCACCATCGGCGGGCACCTGGCCACGCCCATGGTCCTCGCTCTCACTGCAAGGCGCAGCGCCCGTAAGCTCGCCGCCCAGATAGCGCTGTACCGATTGGCGGACCGTACCATAGGCCCC
>CAYVLO010000299.1:0-4735 GCA_964452125.1 uncultured Anaerolineaceae bacterium
ACCTCGGAGGTCTTTGCTTGTGGGGCGCCCCTACACATCCCATCACGAAAGCGCATCGTAGGGGCGACGCATGCGTCGCCCCTACCATCCGCCGCCCCGGCCCCCGATCCAGGCCGTCATTCGGCTTTTGACAAAAGCCCCCCCCTGTGCTACACTGGATCCGTGATGCTTGCCAACACAATTCGTGAATGAAGGCATTGCCTTGGAACGTCCCCGTTTGGGGGACGCAGCCGATCAACGCGCAGAAGCGGGCCCAGAGTCACCCGGCCCTGGTGACTCTGGGCCTTGGCGCCTGTGGCGCGTGGCCGGTCCCGCTCATCCAAGAAACCACCCCGCCCGCCAATCTGTGAATCTCGCGCCCGCCTTTGCCGCCCCACGGCGGCAAGGGACGATGGGCGGACGCCCGCGGGCGGGGACTGGACAAATAGGTATTGGAGGAAAGACGCACGTCAGATCGTATGGAACGGATTCTGGTAACCGGCGCCAACGGATTCGTAGGCTCTCACCTGACCGCCGCCCTCGTGCAGCGCGGCTATCAGGTGCGCTGCATGGTGCGCAAAACCAGCGACCTGCGCCATATCCAATCCCTGCCGGTGGAATGGGCCTTTGCCGACCTCACGCCTGGCCCGGCGCTGCGCCAGGCCTGTGAGGGCGTGGACGCCGTCTGCCACTGCGCCGCCCTGACCCGCGCCCTGGACGAGGAGACCTTTTTCCAGGTGAACGCCCAGGGCGCCGAGGCGCTGGCCCGCCACTGCCTGGAGGTCCGGCCCGATCTGCAACGGTTCCTCTTTGTGTCCAGCCTGGCGGCAGCCGGCCCCTCGCGCCATGCCGACGACGTGATCGGCGAAGAGGACGAGCCCCGCCCCATCACCTGGTACGGCAAGAGCAAACTGGCCGCCGAACGGCTCTTGCAGCAGATGGACGGCCGGCTGCCGCTGACCATCGTGCGGCCCGCCGCCGTGTTTGGCCCCCGCGACCGCGATTTTCTGACCTATTTCGAGGTGGTCAAACACCGCTTGCGGCTGCGCCTGGGCCGCCACGAGCGCTGGGCCAGCCTGATTTATGTCAAGGATCTGATCGACCTGATCGTCTGCGCCCTGGAGAGCCCTCAGGCCGTCGGCCAGACCTATTTCGGCACGGCCTATGCCGTGACCTACGAGATGCTCGACGACGCCATCGCCCGAGCCCTGCACAAGCGGACGATTCCCGTCACCGTGCCCGAGGCGGCGCTGACGCCCATTGCCCTGTGGGCCGACATCCAGGGCAAACTGACGGGCCGCCCGGCGCTGCTCAACGACCAGCGGGTGTTGGACCTGCGCCAGTGCTACTGGTTGTGCTCGGGCGAAAAGGCCCGCGCCGAGCTGGGTTTTTCGCCCCAGGTCGATTTCGACCGGGCCGTGGACGAAACGGCGGCCTGGTATCTGGAGAATGGTTGGTTGTAAATGGGTTTGATCCTGATACGCTATGGCGAAATTGCCCTCAAGGGGCAAAATCGCAACGTTTTCTTTCGCATCCTGCGCCGCAACGTGCGCCTGTGCCTCAAGGCCAACGGCATCGCCGGCAAGGTCTGGCAAGAGGGCCAGCGCATCTACCTGAGCACCGACGAGGTAGAGCCGGCCCTCGACGCCGTGCGGCGCGTCTTTGGCATTGTCTCCCTCAGCGCCGTCCACGAGACGGCGCCCGAGATGCAGGCCATTACCGACGCTGCCCTACAGGTGGCCGAAAGCGCCGGGCTGAACCCGACGCGCACCTTTCGCGTCCGGGCGCGGCGGGCCGACAAGGCCTTTCCCCTGACCTCGCCCGAGATCAACCGCCACGTGGGCGGCGCCCTCGCCGAGGCCATCGGCGCGCGGGTCGATCTCTCGAACAACACCCAGGTCGACATCGGCATCGAGGTCCACCCCCAGCGGGCGCTGGTCTATGGCGACGTGGTCCGCGGCCCCGGCGGCATGCCCCTGGGCAGCCAGGGACGGGTGGTGGTCCTCCTGAGCAGCGGCATCGACTCGCCCGTCGCTGCCTGGCTGATGATGAAACGGGGTTGCACCATCATCCCGGTCCACTTTTCCATCAGCGAGGCGCAATCGCGCCAGGTGCAATCCCTGGTCGACGCCCTCAACCGCTACGCCTATGGCTGGCAACTCAAGCCCATCATCCTCTCCCACCACGAGATCCTGGGCCCCGCGCTCGACCAATTGCGCGCCGCCCAGCGCGAGCGGTGGGCCTGCCTGTTCTGCAAACGGGCCATGCTCATCAAGGCCGCTGAAATCGCTGCCGAGATGAACGCCTCGGCGGTGGTCACCGGCGACTCGCTGGGCCAGGTGGCCAGCCAGACGCTGTCCAATCTGGAGGTGGTCTCGCACGGCGTCGAAAAGCCGATCCTGCGGCCTCTCATCGCCTGGGACAAGGTCGAGATCATGGCCCTGGCCCGCCAGATCGGCACCTACGAGCCCTCTGTCGAGCACGCTCACAGTTGCCCCTTCCTGCCCGACCGTCCCCTGACCCAGGGCAGCATCGAAAAACTCCAGGAGGTTCTCGACCGCATACAGGAATCCCAGGCCTCTTCCGAATCGCCTGGGAATCAGAAAAGGCGGATGTCCCATGTCCGAGTTTAAGAACGCATCCCGCTCGGGATTGCTCACCGCGTTTGTCATCGCCAACCTGGTGTTCTGGATCCTCGTCGCCGTGGCCGTGGGCGTGTTGGCCAGCGATCTGGTGGATCTAGGCATCGAGTCCTTTTTCCGCGAATCGGGGTCGGCGCTGGTCTCCCTCGGCGTCGCGCCGCCGCCCTCGGGCGACACCGCGCAGGCCGCGGCTCCCGGAGCCACAGCCCCCCAGGCTGCCCTCGTCGAGCCCATCGAACCGGCGGAAGAAGGGGCGGGGTTCAAAGAATCGGGGGAGGGAACCCTCGCTCCGGCGAGCCCCACCCCAGCCCGGACCGAACCGGAGGAACCCGCCGGGGCCGGAGGCAACCCGGCGCCCAGCACGGAAATGACGCCCTATGCCACCCGCACACCGCGCACCCAGTCGGGAGCCCCGGCTGAGGCGGTCCCCGCCCAGCCGACGATCGCGCCCACCCAGGCGCCTGCCAACCAGGCCGCCGGCAGCAGCCTGCCGTCCCCGGCGCTGGAGGCCGACCCACTGTTGCTGGTCGACCCCGATATCGACCGGCTGAACCGGCTGGACGCCGAGATCCAGCAGTCGGCGGTGGGCCGCCCCTTTGAGATCCGGATGGCCGAAAGCGCCCTCAACGAGCAGTTGACTGTAGCCCTGGCCCGCTATGGCGAGCTGCCCTACACCGGCGTCAGCGCCGACCTGAAACCGGGCCAGGTGATCCTGTCGGGCAAGGTGCGCGTCATCGGCCTGGAGGTGCCGGCCGAGGTGCGGGGCACCGTCGTGGCGGTAGGCTGTCGCCCTGCGGTGCAGATCGACTCGGTGACCGTGGGCGGCATCCTCACGCCCAAGTTCGTCAAGCAGCAGGTGGTGCAACTGGTCGAGGACTCGCTGGATTGGTACCCGGCCGACTATCCCCTGTGCATCGAACAGATCGTGATCGAGGAGAACCGGGCCATCCTCTATGGCTCGCGCCGCTGAGGCCTGCCATGAAAGCCATCGTCTTTGACTCGACCAGCCAAGCCGCCCGATTGGAGGTCGACCGCCCCGTTCCGGTCCCGGCGCCGGGCGAGGTGCGCCTCCGCGTCCTGTTGGCCGGGATCTGCAACACCGATCTGGAGGTGCTGCGGGGCTATGCCCAGTTCCAGGGGGTGATGGGCCACGAGTTTGTGGGCATCGTCGACCAGGCCGAGGACCCGGCCCTGGTGGGCCAGCGGGCGGCCGCCGAGATCAACCTGCCCTGCCTGGCCTGCGAAACCTGCCGGGCGAGCCGCTATTCCCTGTGTCCCCATCGCACGGCCCTGGGCATCCGCGGGCGCGATGGCGCGCTGGCCGACTATGTGTGCGTGCCGGCCCGCAACCTGCACCCCCTGCCCGACGCCCTGCCCGACGAGGCCGCCGTCTTTGTCGAGCCCCTGGCGGCCGCCTGCGAGATCCTGGAGCAGGTGCCCATCCGGCCCACCGACCGGGTGATCGTGCTGGGCGACGGCAAACTGGGGCTGCTGATCGCTCAGGTGCTGGCCCTCACCGGCTGCGCGCTGACGGTGGTGGGCCGCCACCGGGAAAAGCTCGACCTCCTGGCGGCCCGCGGGATCGCGACGCAATTGGGCGACCGGGAGCTTGCACAAAAGGCCGACTTGGTGGTAGAATGCACCGGCAGAGCCGAGGGCTTTGGCCAGGCCCGCCAGATGGTGCGAGCAGGAGGCACCCTGGTCCTGAAAAGCACGTATCATGGCGCGGTGGACGTGGACCTTTCCAGCCTGGTGGTCGACGAGATCCATCTGGTCGGTTCGCGCTGCGGACCCTTTCCGGCGGCCATCCGATTGTTGAGCCAGGGGTTGGTCGACGTGGCGCCGCTGATCGAAGCCGTGTATTCCCTGGGCGATGGCTTGGCCGCCCTGGAGCACGCCGGGCGCAAGGGAGCGCTCAAGGTGCTGGTGCGTCCGTGATCGCGCAAGCGGGTACGCACTGTGCCGTCAGGGGTGTATTGCACAATCGTGAGTTCGTTATGCCCGTCGGGTATTGAGCAGCCATTCTTCTAGAGTGCGTGCCAGGACGCTTGCTTGCGTCATTACTTCTGACCCTTTTTGGAGTGCAAGCTTGCTTGCGCCATTACTTCTGACCC
>CAYVLO010000300.1:0-4727 GCA_964452125.1 uncultured Anaerolineaceae bacterium
AAACCCTCCCGCTACCTGGAGACACCTGAGATGGAGGTGGTGGGCCCCTATTATACCAGCGCCAGCGCGAACGCCCGCCAGCGCCCCTCGGCAGCCGGCTTTAACCGCGCCTACTCCGAAGCATTTCCCGAGTACGCCGGCTATTCGATCTATACCGTGGAAGCCTACGACGCCGCCAACCTTCTGATCGACGCCCTGCGACGGGCAGGCGCCCCCGACCGTGCCGCCATCCTGAAACAGGTATCTGAAATCCAAGGGTTTGCAGGCGCCAGCGGGTCGATTACCTTCTCACCCACCGGCGAGCGGCTGAACCCGATTATCGACTGTTACGTGGTTGAAAAGGGAGCTCTGCGATTCCTGGGTGCAACCACGGATCTTTTGAACTAACACGACCAAAAAGAGAGAGATTATGAAACCGTTAGCAATCGGCCCCCTGCAAACAGCCCACTCGGGTATCCGAGAGGTCGTCAACGTAGCCATCACTGTACCCGACGCGATCCGCCTGGAGGTGGGCCAACCCAACTTTGAGACCCCTGCGCACATTGTCGAAGCGACGGCCAAAGCCGTGCGCGATGGCGCGACGAAATACACCGCCACGGCTGGTATCCTGAGCCTGCGCGAGCGAATTGTCGAAAAGCTGGCAGCGGTGAACCAGATTCAGACCGATCCCAACCGGGTCAACGTCACCGTGGGCGGCGTGGGGGGCATTGCCGCTGCCCTGCTGGCCCTGCTTGAAGATGGCGACGAGGTCCTTGTGCCCGATCCGGCCTGGCCCAACTATCGGTTGGAGCTCAGTTACTCACCTGCCAAGACGGTGTACTACCCCTTGCACGCGGCCCTCGACTTTGCACCCGATCTGAATCAACTGGAGAGCCTGATCACGCCGCGCACCAAATTGATGATCATCAACTCACCCTGCAACCCCACCGGCGCCGTCTTTAGCCGGGAGGTTATCGAGGGACTGGTGCGGCTGTGCCAAAAGTACGACCTGTATCTGCTGTCGGACGAGTGCTACGACGAGATCGTCTTTGAGGGACGGCACATCTCTCCTGCCTCGCTCTGGGACGATGGACACGTGATCTCGGCCTATACCTTCTCCAAAACCTATGCGATGACCGGCTATCGGGTGGGCTATGTGGTCACCAATGCACAAATGGCCGACGTCATCAACAAGATCCTGGAAGCGACCATGTCGTGTGCTACCAGTTTTGCCCAGATCGCCGCCGAAGCCGCGTTGACCGGACCGCGAGAGCCGGTGTTGGAAATGCTGGCTGCCTATCGCCGTCGCCGCGACCTGGTGGATGGCCTGCTGCGCCAATTCGATATGTGGACCTCTACCCCTCGCGGCGCCTTCTACGCCATGGCCGACGTATCCAAAAGTGGCCTCGACTCGCGGACCTTTGCCTTCAAGCTGCTGGATGAGACCAAAGTAGCGGTTGCCCCGGGTACGGCCTTTGGTCAAGCCGCAGCCGATATGGTCCGGATCTCGCTGGCCTCATCCGACGACGACTTGCAGGAGGGCATCCGACGCATGGACGCCTTCATTTCCAAGCTGGCGACTGACGGCTAGCCCCTCTCGTTGCGCCTGGTCATGGAGCCGCAGATCATGCTCTTTGACGAGGTCACGTCGGCGCTCGACCCCGAATTGATTGGCGGAGTTCTGGCCGAGATGAAACGGCTGGCCGAGGAAGGCATGACCATGATCGTGGTGACCCACGAGATGGGCTTTGCCCGCGAGGTGGGTTCGCGTCTCGTCTTTCTCAGTGAAGGCCAGATTGTCGAACAGGGTCCCTGCAGCCAGGTGCTCAGCAATCCGCAGGGGGCCAGGACCAAGCAGTTCCTGGCTGCCATTCTGCAGCACTAGGCAGTAACACTTTGATCGTACGAGGAGATTGTAGCATGAGTGTGGAGTTCAAGTATCTATTCGAACCGTTCCGGTTCCGCACCTTTGAGGTCAAGAACCGCATCGTGATGCCCCCCATGGCCATCTATATCCCCGGGTCAGAGGGCTTTGTCAAAGAGCGGCTGATCGACTATTACCGCGCCCGTGCCCGGGGTGGCGTGGGTTATATCGTCGTCAACGCCACGGTGGTCAGCGAGCCCAGCGGTCGCTCGCACCCCAACCAGACGCGTATCACCGACGACAAGTACATTCCCGGCCTCAAACAACTGGTCGACGTCATCCATGCCTACGACGTCAAGACCTCCATTCAGCTTTACCACGCGGGCCGGCAGCGCTATGGCCTGATCGCCGGCCCGCCCACCCTCAGCCCATCGGGCATCCCCGACCCGGTGCGCAAGGACCCGACGCGGGCCATCACCGTCGACGAGATCCAGACCCTGATCCAGGAGTATGCCCAGGGCGCCCGCCGCGCTCAGGAAGCCGGCTTTGAAGGCGTCGAGATCCACTGCGCCCACGGCTATCTGCTCGCCGGGTTCCTGTCGCCCTTCCAGAACAAGCGCACCGACGAGTATGGCGGCTCGGTGTGGAATCGCACCCGCATCGTCCGCGAGATCATGGCCGCCATCCGCGCCGAGGTGGGCGACGAGCTGCTCATGCAGGTGCGCGTCAATGGCAGCGACTATGTTAATGGGGGCAACGACCTGGAGGCTGCCAAGGAGATCAGCAAAATCCTGGTAGATGCAGGCGCTGAGGTGATCCATGTATCGGCCGGAATGGCTCCCAGTGGGCAGTACACTTTCCTGCCGGCGGCCATTCCCCAGGGGTACAATGTAGGCTTGGCCGAGGGTATCAAGGATGCCGTCGGTCCCGATGTGCCGGTGATCGCCGTGGGCGCCCTGGAAGATCCGATCTTTGGCGAGCAGGTGCTGGCCCGGGGTAAGGTAGATCTCGTGGCCTTTGGCCGGCCGCTGTTCGCCGACCCTGACATGCCCAACAAGGCCAAAGAGGGACGCCTGGCCGAGATTGCGCCCTGTCTGCGTTGCTCCAAGAGCGCGGGTGTGTGGCCCGAGGACATGCGTTGCACCGTCAACGCCGCCGTGGGCCAGGAAAAGGTCATGGAAGAGCGCCTCACACCCACCGACAATCCCAAGAAGGTACTGGTCATCGGCGCTGGCCCCGGGGGACTGGAAGCGGCCCGCATTGCCGCCATCCGCGGCCACTCGGTGACTGTGGTGGACGAAAAGGACCAGATCGGCGGCAAGATCCAGTTGGCCATGATTCCGCCCGACAAGGATCACCAGCGAAAATGGTTGGCCTATTATGACAATGAAATGAAGCGGTTGAAGGTCCACATCGAACTGGGCCGCCGGGTCACGGTCGACGATGTGGCACAGCGAAATCCCGACGTGGTCATCGTCGCCACCGGCGGCAAGCCGATGATGCCGGCGAGTATCGCGGGGCTGGACCAACCGGGCGTAGTGACAGCCGACGACGTGCTATACGGCCATGTGCCCGTGGGCGACAACGTCGCCATTGTGGGCGGCAGCTCGATGGGTATCGAGACCGCCGATTTCATCCTCCATCAACCGGGCAAAAAGGTGCTGGTCGTGGAGATGATGCACGACATTCTGATGGACATCAGCCACGACGCCGAGCTGGCTCTGTTGGACAAGCTGGCCGTCAAGGATTTTCGCGCCCTGACCTCGACCATGGTCACCGCCATCGAATCGCGCGACGGCAAGCTGGCGCTCAAGATCAGGCGCTACGACCACGAGGCCGAGCTGACCGGGTTCGACACCGTGGTCATGGCCGCCGGCGTGGCGCCCAACAACAGCCTGGGCCTGGCGCTCCAGGAAATGCGCAGCGACGTGTTCCTGGTGGGCGATTGCGCCGGGACCGGCGATTATCGCAAGGCCGTGCACGATGCCGCCGCGGTCAGTCTCTGCATCTAGGAAGCGGGAATGGGGACGAAGAGGTGAAACTTCCAGGCAAAGTCGCCATCATCACAGGGGCGGGCATGGGCATCGGCCGGGCAACCGCCCGGCTCTTTGCCCGCGAAGGCGCCCAAGTGCTTGTAGCCGATTATGATGCAGCGAGCGGGGCAGAGACGGCTCGCCTTATTGTACAGGAGGGCGGTCAGGCCCTCTTTGCCCGGGCAGATGTCAGCCACCCGGCCGATGTCCACGCCATGGTGCAGATGGCCAAAGAGGCTTTTGGCTGCATCGACCTCTTATATAATAACGCCGGCATCGACCTGCCGCGGGCCACCAACGTGGTCGATACGACCGTGGAGGATTGGGACCGCATCCTGGACGTCAACCTGAAGGGTGTCTTTCTCTGCTCGCGGTTGGTGATTCCCGAGCTGATCGCGTGCGGCGGTGGAGTGATCCTCAACACGGCCTCCATCGCCGGGCTGGCGCCCATGCCCCAAGAGGCCGCCTATGGCGCCTCCAAGGCCGGGTTGGTGCTGCTGACCAAGCAGATGGCGCGCGATTACGCGCCCTATAATATCCGGGTCAACAGCCTGTGCCCCGGACCGATGGAAAGCCCGACCCGCGACCGGTTGGCGTTCTTGCAGGGCGATCCCGAGGCTTTTGCCAGGCGCCAATCCTTTGCCCAACAGATCCCGCTGGGCCGAATGTGCCTGCCCGAGGATATTGCCGCGGCGGCCCTGTTCCTGGCTTCTGAAGACGCTGCCATGATCACCGGTGTCGACCTGGTGATCGATGGGGGCTTTACCCTGCAATGACGGAAGGATTCCAGAGGAGACTCAGTAGATCCAATTTTGCAGTCATGATACATCTGCGGACATAAAAGTTGAAGG
>CAYVLO010000301.1:0-4726 GCA_964452125.1 uncultured Anaerolineaceae bacterium
GCATGCTGTTGCTCAATCCGTTTCTCGCCGCCCCCCAACTGGGCCTGGCGGCGCATTTCCCTAAGCTCAAGAACTCGTGGATCTTCTTGCGACATCACACCACCTTAGCTCCTTACTCTCCTCAGACCTGCTCCCAACTCCCCTGGACAATGTCGTGAGTGTCTCGCGCAATGGCCAATTCCTCATCGGTGGGCACCACGAGCACCTTCACGCGAGAATCCGGCGCCGATGCTTCGACGATCTTTCCGCCTGTGCGCCGGGCCTGCACGCCCTCAATGCCCAGGAACTCCAGGCCCTGGCACGACCAATCACAGATCTCGATAAAGTTCTCGCCAATGCCCCCCGTAAAGACCACGCAATCCAGCCCCCCCATCATGGCCGCATAAGCGCCAATGGTCCGCTTCACCCGCTGGGTATAGTGCTTGAGCACAAGCACCGAGCGCTCATAATCGGGGTCGGTCTCACCGGCGTGTAGCGCATCCTCAAAGACCCGCATGTCGCTGGACATCTCGGACAGTCCCAGCACTCCCGACTCTTTGTTCAACAGGTGATTGATGCCGTCCAGATCCAGCCCCTCTTTTTCCATCAGGATCGGCACAATGGCCGGGTCGAGATCGCCGCAGCGGGTGCCCATAGCCAACCCCTCCAACGGCGTGTAGCCCATGCTGGTAAACACCGAGCGGCCCTCTTGCACCGCTGCGACGCTGGCGCCGTTGCCCAGGTGGCAGGTCACGATCTTGAGGGCATCCAGCGGCCGGCCCAAATAGGCCGCCGCCCGTTGGGCCACGTACTTGTGCGAGGTGCCATGAAAGCCATAGCGCCGGATGCCGTGGTCCCGATAGAACCGATAGGGGATGGCATACAGATAAGCCGCCGGCTCCATCGTCTGGTGAAAGGCCGTATCAAACACCCCCACCTGCGGAGTCTCAGGCAGCAGGGCCTCCACCGCCTCGATGCCCTGGATGTTGGGTGGATTGTGCAAGGGCGCCAGGGGGATGTTCTCGCGCAGCGCATTCAGGACCGCGCCATCGATCAGCACCGATTGGGCAAACTTTTCACCGCCGTGCACCACCCGGTGGCCCACGGCCTCCAGCTCCTGCACGGAGCCGAGCACCCCATCGTCTGGATCCACCAGAATGTCCACCACCATCTGGATGGCTTGCTCGTGGTTGTCGATCGATAGATCGGTGAGCACCTTTTTCTCGCCACCGGGCGGCCGATGGGTCAGGCTAGGACTACCCAGGCCCACCTCTTCGACCACGCCGCTAGCCAGCACCGTTTCCACCTGATCGTCCAGATCGAACAGCTTGTACTTGACCGAAGAACTTCCGCAATTCAAAACCAGAATCTTCATAAACAGCTCGCATTGTATCGGATTCCCAGCCTCGCGCCCGGGGTAGGCACTGCAAACACGCATTCGCCCTACAAAAAGTGACAGAGGAACGCCTTCCTTGCCCTGGCCGGCATCCCTCTGTCTTCGCACGGGCGCAGCAGACGCCATTGTCTCTTGCCCATGACCCGAAAGTCTGGAGCCGCGCTCCAGCGCAAAAGTCTAGCACACGCCCGCGCGGCTGTCAAATTCCCTCTCCCATTTGGCAGCAATTCTCCATTTTCCGGCGTGGTAGTCAGGCAGCCCGTTTGCTCGGCCCGGGTCGCCAGACCCAGCCTATGGACCCCCCTTTTGCCTACCAGCGCAAACAGCAAGGGTGACGTGTTGGCCGGCCTCACCGAATTGTAGGGGCACGGCATGCCGTGCCCGGATTTTGGGCGACGCATGCCCGTAGCCCCCAAAGACGCGGAGCGCGGGAGTAATGGTCATATTGCATCGCAAAAAGCACCCCGTCCCCTTGCTCGGCAAACACCCCGGACTTCGCATAGCATATACTCAGTTATCGGAAAACTTGGCTGTTTTCCCTATTCCCTTTCGTAATGACTATGCGAAGCCGCCTGTTTCCCGGACCACAGTCGATCGTACACCGCCAGCGTCTGTTCCGCGGCCCGCTGCCACGAAAACCGACTCGCCTGCTCTCTTCCCGCTGCGCCCAGGGCCGCGGCCCTGTCGGGCTGCATCCAGAGCGTAGCCACCACCTCGGCCATGGCCTCCTCATCGTAGGGGTCAAAGTAGAGGGCCGCTCCGCCGCCCACCTCGGGCAGGCTGGAGCGATCCGAACAAGCGACGGGCGCGCCGCACGACATCGCCTCCAGCACCGGCAGGCCAAACCCCTCGTACACCGATGGCACGACCGCCAAAGTCGCCGCTGTGTACACGGCTGGCAGGTCCTCGGAAGCCACATAGCCGGGAAAGTGCGTGTCATGGCGGACCCCCAGCTCCTCCAACCGCTGGAAAAAACCTTCGTACAGCCATCCCTTGCCACCGGCCACCACCAGCGGAATTGTGAGCCCCCGGTCGCGCAGCCGCTGCAAGGCCTCCACCAAACGGGTCAGGTTCTTTCGCGGTTCGATGGTCCCCACGTGCAGGGCAAATCGCTCGGGCAGCCCATACCGATCTCGGACGCGAGCTACCGCCTCTGGCGAGGCCGGGACAAACTCGGGCGCTGCGGCCTCATAGATTACATGCACCTTGGCCGGATCGAGCCGATATTGCTGCACAATATCCCGCTTGCTCGACTCGGACACGGTGATGATCGCATCCGCGCGGCGGCAATACAGGGGCATCGTCGCGTTGAGATACCAGTAATTCTGTCGCTTCTGGTGCTCGGGGAACAGCTTGAAAATCATGTCGTGGACGGTCAGCACAGTGGGCACATCGCCCAGATAAGGCAAAAGATGCTCGGTGGCGTGGAACAGCTCGGCGCCAGGCGCCAACCGCGCAAAACTGACCCTCGCCAACTGGCCCAGCCACACGGCCATCCGCCACGGCTTGTACCCGGCCCGGATCGTCCGCGCCGGAACCGCCTCCAAGCCCGCTGGCGGTCGGCTGCCGCCAACGCGATTGTAGAAAATCGCCATGGCCCCCGGCCTTTGTTCGACCAAGGCCTGCGCCAGGCTCTGCGCATAGCGCCCTATGCCGGCTTTGGAATGCACAGCCGCCGACACGTCAATGTACATGGGCATAACCAGCCCTCCTCAGTCCCTTTTCGCCTATCCCCGCCCCAATTGACGCCCGCCCGATCCTGCGCTATACTCCATCGACATTCGCAGACAGATCCCAAAATGGCAGGAGAGCCCGATCGTGAGCGACATCCAAGACACAGGCCCGGCAAGCAAATCATCCACCGGCCCCCAAGTCGTAGGCCTGGGCTATTGCGCCTACGACATCCTCGCCATCACCACCGGTGCGCCCGAGTTCGATGCCCTCCACCAACCGCCCCACCTGACCGATCTGGTCATCGACGGCGGCGGCCAAGTGGGCACTGCCCTGTCCTGCCTGGCCCGGTTGGGCGCCACCACGGGCTACGTCGGCCTGCTGGGCGATGACCCAGAGGGCCGCTGGTTGCGCGATGCGTTCGTCCAATCAGGCGTCGATCTGTCCCGGTTGCAGATCAGCGCCGACGTGGGCACCAACATCTGCCTCCTCCTGGTGGAGGAACACACCGGACGGCGGGCCATCCTGTGCCATCGCCGGGTGCACCCCAAAGATCTGGTTCTCTCCCAGACCGACCGCCCCTACATCCAACAGGCGCGAGTGCTGCACCTGGATGGTCAGTTCATGCCAGCGGCCCTCCAGGCCGCCCATTGGATGAAACAGGCCGGCGGCATCGTCTGTTTCGACGGCAATCACAACCGACCCGGCCTCGATGAGCTTTTGCCCCTGGTCGACTGGCTGGTCGTATCCGAAGGCTTTCCCGCCCTGGTCAGCGGCTGTGACGACATGGAAAAAGCCGCCCATTCACTCCTGGCTTTGGGACCGCGCCTACTGGTCGTCACCCAGGCCGAACGCGGCTGCCAGGTTTGGACTCGGGAGGAAAAGTTTTCCGATCCGGGCTTTTCGGTCCCGGTGGTCGATACCACTGGCGCGGGCGACGCCTTTCACGGCGGCTGGATCTATGCCATGCTCCAGGGCTGGGATGTGGCTCGGGCCGCCGCCTTTGCCAACGCCGTCGCCGCCCTCAATTGCCAGACCCTGGGCGGGCGGCGCGGCCTACCCACACTGGCGCAGGTGCAAGCCCTCCTTCTTTCGCGCTAACTCCCTAAAACCACAGCCAGCAACTCGTCCACCATGGCCTTGGCCTGGCTTGTGATCGGCAGCGCCTCGGCCTCCTCCCGACCCACCCAACGCACCTCACTGACATCGTCCCCGGCCTGGAGGCTCCCGCCCGTGGGCCGGCCAAAAAAGTCCAAGATCACATAGTGATACTGGATCGCGCCCTGGCCATCTCGATGCACCGAATCGATCACGGCCGCCACCTCGCCAATCTCGACCTCCAGCCCCGTCTCTTCGCGCACCTCCCGCCGCGCCGCCTCGCGCGCCCCTTCGCCCAATTCGACCGCTCCGCCGGGAAAGGTCCACAAGCCCTTGGACGGCTCTTTGTTGCGCCGGATGAGGAGAATCTGGTCCCGATCCCGTACCACCACTCCCACCGCCAGGATGGGCGCGGCCGGGTATTCCCGTTGTACCCCGGCATTCCGCAAAAAGGGGGAAGTGCCCTCGGCCGCCATCACCCGGAGCGCTCCTCAAGGACCGGGATCACGTCGCTCAATGCGCCTCGATAGGTGGGCTCGGGGATTTTGGCATCCAGTTCGATGCCCGGCTGCTCAATCCAGA
>CAYVLO010000302.1:0-4725 GCA_964452125.1 uncultured Anaerolineaceae bacterium
ACCTTCACGCCATGGTCGATTCGGCCCTGAAAGCCAATTCGATCGCCGTGTTCGACCAGTACATCCGCGAAGTAGAGGATAATCTGGAAAATCTGCAAGATGCCGTGGCCACCGTGGGCGGCGAACTCAAGACCCTGCGGCGCAAAAAGAGCGACCTGGATGTCAAGGCCGCCGAGCTGGACCGCAATATCGATCTCTTTTTGCGCGAGGGCAAAGAGGATTTGGCGCTGGCTGCCCAGAGCAAGCTCAATTCGCTCAACCGATTGGCCCAGAATTATGACGAAATGCTCGACCGCCAGGATCAGGAATTCCAGAGCCTGAAGGACGCCCGGCTCAAGCTGGAAGCCAAGCTAACCACCGTCAAGCAGGAACGGGAAGAGTTGCAGGTCCTGCTCGACCTGGCGCGCTCCAAGGAGCTGACCGCCACGACCATCAAGTCGCTGGATGACCTGATGGGTGCCGGCGACGCCGATATTTCGCGCGTGGCCGAAGGCATTCGCGCCCGCTTGGACAAGGCTTCGGCCAGGAGTGAGATGCTGGCGGGCAGCCTGGAAGCACAGATGGATCAGGTGCTGGAAAAAAGCGCCCTGGAAGCGCAGCTCGCCGAGCGCAAGGCGCGCCTGGGGTTGGGATCGTAGCGATGGCCCCGCCGGTCTGGCTAGGACCGGCCCAGGACAACCGAGATGAGGGAAATCGGGCCGGGCAGCGTGGTCTCACCATCGTTGTTGCCCGGCCTTGGACTATCTGGCACACAATACCCGACATCGTCTTGTGTGCCCCATGATGGAACAAGGAAACGGGAATGAACCGAACACGTATCATTTTCTTTGTGATCATCGCTCTGGCGGTTTTGATCGTGGTCGGCGGCCTGATCTGGAGCCAGCTTGACACAGGCCCCGACCCGCTCGTGCCTGAAACGAGCGCCAAAACCCTCGAAGTGCGTATCGCGGCGGCGCTGCCGGTGGCCGAGTGGGTGCAAGAAGCAGCCCACCAGTTTAACGCCGAGCAGCATACCCTCGAAGGGCGCTCCATCCAGATCACCGTCACGCCGATGGATGGGCTGACGGCGAAAAACCGCTACGAGCGCGACGAAATGGATCCGCTGCCCACCGCCTGGATCCCCGACAGCCGCTATCTGGTGGAATTGGTCAATGCCGCCTACAAGGAGCGGCTGGGACGGGATGTGTTCCTGACCGACGGCGAATATCGGGCGCGGCCTTTGACCATTTCGCTGCTGGCCTGGGGGATCTATGACAGTCGGGCCGCCGTGCTCGAAAGCCAGTTCGGCGCCATTTCCTGGCAAACCATCCACGATGCCGCCCTGGCGTCCGGAGGCTGGGCAGAGATCGGCGGTCAGGGGGATTGGGGCTATTTCAAATTGGCCATTTCCAACCCGCGCAAGAACATCAGCGGGTTGGCGGCCATGGTCGCTGCGGCCGGTGAGTATTACGACAAGACCAACATCACCGTAGAGGATGTGACCAACCCCGAGTTTCAGACCTGGCTGGGCGAGATCATGAGTTCGATGAGCGACCTTTCAGGGGGCACCTATACGGTGGCCGACCTGGCCCTGTTTGGCTATACGACCGGCGATGCGGGCCAGCTCCTGGAAAGCGACCTGCTGGTCAATATGCAGGGCATCCAGTCGCGCTGGGCCGATCCTCTGCGCATCGTCTACCCCGAATATGTCACCTGGTTCGACTTTCCCTTTACCGTGTGGATGGGGCCAGAGACCAGCGCCGCTGAAAAGAACGCCGCCCTAGAGTTCGAAGAGTACCTGCTTTCGGAAGAGGTGCAGAAAAAGGCCCTGGCCTTTGGCCTGCGCCCGGCCAACTCGAATGTGCCGATCGGCGGCGAGGGGAGCCTCTTTGACCAGTGGGCCAACCAGGGGGTCTTGGGCGTGGTGCCGCGCACCACAGCCATGCGTTCTCCGGATCGCGACGTGTTGCAGGCGCTACTGCGATGGTTTGATCTGAACGTAGCAGGGCGGTAGCAACCGCCGGTCCGTTCTCGGCTGGCAACCTGACGGCTGGTTTTCCAAGAGGTGGGAGAGGAAACAAGCATGAATAGACGGTCGGTTCGTCGTTCGCCGGGCATCCAGGCGCGGCCGATATTGATCCTGTTGACCATCGGCTTGTTCGTGACGATCGCCTTGTGTTGCGCTGGCTATAGCCTGGTGGCGCGGCTTTTCAACGGGGAAGGCACGCCCGCGCCGGTCTCTCGCGCTGCGCTGACCATCGCCTACTCGCCGGAAAAGGAACTGCTCTTTTCCACATTGGTGACCAAGTTCAACGAGCAGCAATTTGAGGCATCCGATGGGGAACGTCTAGAGGTAGACACGGTCCTCCTCGATCCAGAGTCGATGGTCAATGCCGTTCTAAATGGCGACGCCCCCTTCCAGGCCCTGTCGCCCGATTCGTCGGTGTGGTTGGGGCAGTTGGACGAAGAATGGAGCCAGCAACAGGGCGGCGACGCCGCAGCCACGGGCGAGACGGTGCGCTATGCCGTCAGTCCCGTGGTCATTGCCATGTGGGAAGACCTGGCGCGAGAGATGGGCTGGCCCGAACGGTCCATTGGCTGGCAGGACCTGTTAAACCGCGCTCAGGCCGACCCCGACTTTCGCTGGAGCCACCCTTCGACCAATTCGGCCAGCGGGTTGCTGGCTACGTTGGCCGAATTCTATGCCGGGGCGGGCAAGACCCGCGGCCTGACCATCGAGGATGTGCAGGCCCAGGAAACGCTGGACTATGTGGCTGCCCTGGAGAAAACGGTCCGCTACTATGGCGAAGGCAATGAACCGGCGCTCATCGAACAGGCGCTGGTCGAGGGCCGCAGCTTTTTGGACGCCTTTGTGGTCCAGGAACAGATGGTCATCTACTTTAACACTCACCGCAGCGGGCAGGACCGGCTGATCGCCCTTTACCCTACTGAGGGGACGCTGTGGGAGGATCACCCCTTGGCGCTGTTAGAGACGGGGGAGCTCACCCCTTTGCAGCGGCAGACCTTTGCCCGGTTCCGCGATTTCATCCTGTCGCCCGAGGCCCAAAAGTTGGTTCTGCGCCACGGCTACCGGCCGGCCGATCTTTCCATCCCCTTGGACAGCGCCGAATCGCCGGTGACCGTGGAGAACGGCGCCGATCCCACCGAGCCCGAGACGTCGCTCCAGGTGCCCAATGCCAGCGTGATCGGGGTCGTCCGCGACGTGTGGTGGTACACCAAACGGCATACCAACGTCTATCTGGTGGCAGATACGTCGGGCAGCATGCGCGGCGAAAAGCTGGATCAGGCCAAGGAGGCCCTCCAAGTGTTCCTGGATGAGATCCAGGGGGATACCGAGCGGGTCGGGTTGGTCCAGTTTGCGTCGGATGTGAACACTTTGGTCTATATGGACGAGCTGGGTCACAACCGCGCGGCCCTCGAAGCGGCGGTGGACTCGCTGTGGGCCGAAGGCGACACTGCCCTGCTCGATGGCGTCTACGAGGCCTATGTACGCTTGCAGCAACTGGGGGACAAGGAGCGGATCAACGCCATCGTGGTGATGACCGATGGCCGGGAAAACTATTCGAACATGGGCTTGAACCAGTTGATGCGCGAGATGCGCAACGCCCAGGTGCCCGTGCTGATTTTCAGCGTGGCCTATGGCAGCGACGCCGACATGCAGACCCTCCAGGCCATCTCGGAACCCAGCGGCGGGCGTGTGCTCACCGGCGACCTGGAAACGATCCGAGATCTGTATCGAATTCTGTCGACCTACTTTTAACGAGGATCATGGCAAAACTCAGCTTTCGCGAAGAACTGGAACAGAGAGCGGCCCGGGCTATCCTGACCCGTTCCATCTATCGGTGGGAGAGCGCGGCGATCATCGGGCTGACTTTGATCCTGACCGTTCTGATGCCGCGCCCCTTTCCCTTTTGGGAACCCTGGTTCTGGGTCATTCTGGGAGCGGTCGGGGAGGCGGCCCTGGTGTGGACCAGCGTCACCGACCCGGAATTTCGGGCACAAGCCGTGGCGGAAATGTTCCGCGAAAAGTTCGAGCCCAAGAGTATCAAGAACAAGGGGTTGGCCCAGCGGGTGCAAAAGGCGCTGGAATATCGGGATCGGATCGACACCCTGATCAACACGAGTCGCGAAGGGGTCTTGCGCGATCACCTTCGCGATGTCAGCCAGGGCACGACCGACTGGATGGAGAGCATTTTTCGCCTGGCCCAGCGGCTGGATGCCTACGAGGCCGATACCATGATCCACCAGGATCTGCAGTCGCTGTCCCCGGCCATCGAGAATCTCAAGAAACGCCTGGCACTGGAGGATAGCGATGCCGTCAAGCGGCAGATCAGCCAGACCATCGCCCAGAAGCAGATCCAGATGGACAACCTGAACAAGCTGCAGAACGTCATGGAACGAGCCCAGTTCCAGTTGGAAAGTACGATCACCGCCATGGGCACCGTATACTCTCAGGTGATGATTCTCGGCGCCCGCGATGTCGGCTCGGGACGGGCCGAACGCCTCCAGCAGGACATTGCCGACCAGGTCAATGCCTTGCAGGATGTGGTTCACACCGTGGACGAGGTGTATCAGGCGGGAGTCGATCCCCTGGGATCGGCGCTCGGTGCCGACCCACGGACTGCGGCCGCATCATTGACACAGACAGGCCAGAAGCGGACCTCTGGCAACTAGCAGCCTGTCGGAGAGGGCTGTCATTCTGAGGAGCGGAGGCGGCGAAGCCGC
>CAYVLO010000303.1:0-1092 GCA_964452125.1 uncultured Anaerolineaceae bacterium
CTCAGCGTACCATCGGTCCGCTCGGGTGTGTTGATCTCGGGCAGGGCCATCTCCACCTCGGGCTGCGGCACATTCAGGCTCAGAGTGGCCGATTCGTTCAGCGCCTGGCCCGCCGCATCGACGGTGCGGGCCGTGAGGGCATAGTCGCCCGGGTCCACTTCCCCTGCCCACGACCAGGTCCCGTCGGCCCCCACCGGCACGCTCCCCAGTTTGACCTCCCCGGCCCACAGTTCGACCGTGGCCCCCGGCTCGCCCGTGCCCGACAGACTCAGCGTACCATCGGCGGCAAATTGCGGGGCATTCAAAACAGGCAAGGCCCAGTCGATGACCGTTGGCTGTGCCGTTGGCTGTGCCGATGGCTGTGCCGATGGCTCGGCTGTGGGCGCAGTCGTCGGCGGTGCAGTCGTCGGCGGCACCGTCGTCGACGGCGCCGTCGTGGGCGCTTCAGCAGCGGGTTGCTTTTCCGCGACCGTCCCATCCCGCCCCTGCAAGAGGAGAATAATGATGATCAACAAGCCGAGGGCGACGGCGCCTTTGAACCGATCATAGTTTTTCGTGCGTGACTCTTGGGAAATCATGTTCGCTGGCCTCTTTTCCCCGTTACTCGTCCGGGTGCTGAGCCTTGCGACCGCCCACGAGCCGGTCCTGCAAGGCCTGGAATTCGTCCCAGGCGCCATCAGCAGCCAGTCGGGCCTGCTCCGTCCAGGTCGTTGGATCGGCCAACCGATAGTTTGGACCCGCGGCCTCGAGAATCGCCCTCAGGTGATCCGTGCTGGCAGCCGCCAACTGGGCAAAGGTGCGGATGCCAGCATCCTCCAGCAGTCGGGCGATCTTGGGCCCGATGCCTTCGATCCGCTTCAGATTGTCCCGTTCAAATCCAAAGGCTGGCGCACCCGGCACAGTCGCAGCGCGATCGGGCCCATCCACCTGAGGGGCATCTGTGACCATGTCGGTCTTTGGGCCAGGCAGCTTGGCCTTCAGTTCCTCAAACGCGCCGTCGATGTCCAGATCGGGAAAGTCGACCTTGAGGCCATCAATAGCCCCCTTTATGTCCAGGTCCGGGATCTTGGCTTTCAGCCGATCGATGGACCC
>CAYVLO010000303.1:1192-4665 GCA_964452125.1 uncultured Anaerolineaceae bacterium
TAGCCCCCTTTATGTCCAGGTCCGGGATCTTGGCTTTCAGCCGATCGATGGACCCGTCCAGATCGATGTTGGGGAAGCGGGCCTTCAGGCCGTCCACAAGGCCCTCCAGGCTCCACTCGGGCATTTCCACTTCCGGCGCCTCCAGGTCGATATCCAGGTCAGCGTCGGGCAACTCCACCTCCGGCGCCTCCAAGTCGATGTCCAGGTCGGCGCCCCGCAACTCCACCTCCGGCGCTTCCAGGTCGACCGTCAGCTCTCCCTCTTGAGGTGAGGCACTTGCTCTCTCAAGGGTGAGCCCGGCGCCGGACGTCTGCTTGTACCAGCTCTCCAGGTCTCGGTTCTCCGCTTCCAGGAGCCGGATCTGGGCTCGCGCCCGCTCCAAATTGATCTGACACGTCTCCTTCTCCTGCGAAACCACTTGCCACTTTCGACGCCAGTAAAAGAGGTCAATCAACCACTCTACGATCCAGCCAACCAGAACCCCGACAAAGAAACTGAGCCAATTCACGGTTTTTCTCCTTTCCCTGTTGAATATGGACTGCCTCGCCCAATGCCTCACCGAGGCGTCTTGACGCACCCCGGGAACCCATGGATCAACCAAGCATTCCCCTTGAAGGATACCTGTCACGCGTTACGATCTGCGTTACAAAAAAACGATCGGCTCAGATAACAAATCCCGGTTAGCCAAAGAATCCACGGCGCTTGACCTGCATGCGGACATCCACCCGTTGGTCTGTTTTCCCATCGATGTTCAGAGCCAGACTGACCTCGGGCTTGAGCCCCTGGAGTTTGTACACCCGGCCCACCAGTTTGACCACCTGACGGTCTCCCGGGCCCATCCCAAACGATTCCGGTTTGACCTGCAACCAGCCAGGCGCGCCCTCGACGCGCACCCGCACCTTTTTGGGTCCCTTGTTGGTCACTATCAACCGGCCGGTCACCGTGTTCAACGAACCGGACGATACCGCCCCAAGGTTGATCTGCCGCGGGTTCACATCCAGGGTCGACCCATTGCCCACTCGTGTGGCCCCGCGCCCGGCCTTGCCTGCAACCTGCACCTGCACCGCCACTACCTCCGGCAGGCCGCCCTCAGGCAACAGGGTCACAGCCCCCAGATACGATGGACCGGGCGCCAAGGCGCTGCCCTCGATCTCGACCTCCACCGGGCAGACCTGGCCCGGTGGGCAGGCAAAGGTGCTACCAACCCGGAGCCAGGGCTGGGTGCTCAGCATCTCGCCGCGCAGATAGCCCTTTCCTGTGTTGGCAATCTGAATCGTCGCCGGGGTAGTCCCATCTGATGAGACATCCGAAAGCTGCAATCGCGGGGTGCGCAACGCCAGCTTCCCAGGGGGAAGGGCGCCAGGCGCCAACTTGCGCACAAAGGCATCCAGCACGGCGTCGGGGTTGCCGGGCCACTGACGCAACGCCTCTTCGGCGGCCTGGGCCGCCGCCGGATCGTGCAACGTCCGGCTGAGCCAGGTGACCAGGGTGCCATCCTGCAAGAGACCGGCGGCATAGCGCCAATGTTTGATCGCCAGGGCCAGCAGCTCGTCGCGCTCATCGGCCTCGTCGCCATCGGGAAACGGCAGGGTTCGCAGCAGGGCCATCTGCCCTGCCAGGTAAGCCTCCAGTTGTTGGCGCAACTCGGCCGCCGTAGGCCGCTCGTCGATCGGCTCAGCCAGCGCCCGCTGCAAAAGGGCAGTCAGATCGACCGGCAGCGAGTCCAATTCGGGATATTGGAACGGATGGTCCCGGGGGTCATCGTCGGTGAGCAGATGGTAGGCAGTGGCTGCCAGCGAAAAGACGTCCGACCGGGATTCCGAGTGGCCTCGATACAGCTCGGGGGCCGCATAGCCCACCGTACCATACACGCTCACTTTGGCCCCATCGGGCTTGTCCAAAGTCGCTCGCAGATAGCGCGTTTTGGCCGTGCCAAAGTCCACCAGCACGGCCCGTCCGCTGTGCTGATCGATGATGATATTGCCCGGCTTGATGTCGTTATGGATCACCGGCGGCTGGCGAGAGGCCAGGTATTCCAGCACTTTGCAGATCTGGGCCGCATAGCGCAACACCAACTCGATCGGCAGCGAGCTTCCAGTGACGAGCTGACCGGTGTCGGCATCCTCCGAGGTCAGTCCCTTGCTCAAGTCAGGACCCTCGATATACTCCATCACCAGATAGTTGTGGCCATTCTCGGTGAAATAGGCGTACAGATCGGGGATGCCCGGATGTTTCAGGTCGCCCAGGGTGCGAGCCTCGGCCTCAAAGCGCTCCGCCGCCCGCTGGCGCTCGGCGGCGTCGGTGGGATCGAAATAGTCAATGACCTCTTTGAGCACGGCCAGCCGGTCAAAGGCTTTGGTCTGGGCCACCAACCACACGGCCCCCATCCCCCCTTTGCCCAGGGCGCGCACGACGCGATACACTCCGCCGCCCAGCATCTGCCCCGGCTGCAAGGGCGCCGCCACAGCCGGCACGCCGAGAGGTGTCTGGCAAGACGCGCAGAACCGCGCACCGGCTCGATTCAGCCGGCCGCAGTTCGGACATGGTTCAGACAAGACGATCCCTCACTACACCCCCGTTCAAAGGCAATACCCCACGGACATAGCGTCAGTGGGATCTTTTCCAACCCCGAATCCCCTGCCACAGGGCCGAAAGGACAATCAGGGTCAGCGCGGGCAGCACATAGACCAGCAACAGAGCAATCGGCAAGGCCTGAAAGTAGGCCACAACCAGACCGGCCAAATCGACCGGCAGGCCCTTCCAATTCCACCACAGAGCGACCAAGGCACCCGCCAGGATCAGACACTCAACTATCAGCACCCAAGGGCCATAGCGCGAGCGGACCATGCTGCGAAAGGTCCCCGTCCACAACGACAGCCCTCGCCGCCCACCCCGCGCCGCCAATCCGGCAAAAACGCGCACCCTGTCCCGCACCCGGAGCAGCACTTCGAGCACCAGGTTCAGGCGGATGGTCACTGGAATCGACACTCGCGCCCCGCGCACCGGGGTAAAGGTCAAGACCGCCGAAAGCTCGCGGCGCAAGGGCAGGGCGTTCGTGTCCACCTCCACCGTCACCTCGGCCCCCTCACCGGGCAGGCAACCCACCTCCTCAGGTTCGGCCCTGAGCCAGGGCGTCGAAGCGCTCAAGGCAGCCTGTCCATAGCCTCGCGTCTCATTGCGTACCGTCAAACGGCTCTTGGCCCGCCGGCCGCGCACCACCCACCCAAAGTCGAGCGACTGGGGCTCAACCGTCAGCCGAGGCGCGGGCAAGCGCGGATCCAGGCGGCGGAGCAGGCCCTCCAGGGCCGCGTCTTCGTCCTTGGTCAACTGCGCCGAACGGGCACGGGCCACCAGGTCGTGACGGTTGCGCGCCTGAAACCATCGGTGCAAGTCACCGCTGCTCAGGTGCTGGCGGGCCTCGGCCCAATGGCGGTCGCACAGGGCCACCAGCTCCTCAGTGGTGTGGGCCACGG
>CAYVLO010000304.1:0-4642 GCA_964452125.1 uncultured Anaerolineaceae bacterium
GGCGACATCGACGTCTTTGCCTTTTCGGCCGATTCCCCCAACGTCTTTGAGACGGTCAAGGCCGACGCCAACCTGGAGTACACCACCAACTTTGGGTCCTACAACGAGCTGACCATCAACCCGGTTCCCGAGTTCACCGATGGCCGGCTGAATCCCTTTGGCAGTCCCAAGATCCGCGAGGCGTTGAACTGGTTGATCGACCGCGACTATATCATCCAGGAAATCACGGGCGGGTTGGGCATTGCCAAGCTCTTGCCCATCAACAGCAACTTCCCGGATGCGGCCCGCTACATCGCCAAGATGCGCGAATTGCAGACCAAATACGCCTACGATCCTGAGAAGGCTGCCGAAGCCATCGCTGCCGAGATGGAGGGCATGGGCGCCGAACTGGTCGACGGCAAGTGGGCCTACAACGGCCAGCCGGTCACCATCATCATGATCATCCGCACCGAGGACTCGCGCATGCAGATTGGCGATTACGTCGGTACGCAGCTCGAGACCGCAGGCTTTACCGTCGACCGCCAGTACAAGACCCGCACCGAGGCCTCGCCCATTTGGGTGCAGAGCAACCCGGCCGAAGGCCAGTGGCACATCTACACCGGCGGCTGGATCACTCAGATCATCGACCGCGACGCCAGCGAGGATTTTGCCTTCTTCTACCTGCCTTACGACTATCCCATCCCCTTGCACCAGGCCTATACCCCCTCGGCCGAGTTTGACGAGGTCGCGATGGCCCTGCGCAACACCGACTTTTCGACCATGGAGGAGCGCGACGAGCTGTTCGAACGAGCCATGGAACTGGCCCTCGAGGATTCGGTCCGCGTCTGGCTCAACGACCAGACCAGCTTTACCCCCTACCGGTCGGAACTCAGCGTGACCGGCGACCTGGCTGGCGGTGTAAGCGGCGGCTACCAGTGGCCCTGGCTTATCCGCTTTGACGACCAGGTGGGTGGCACGGCTCGCATCGCTCAGCCCGGCCTTTTGGTCGATCCCTGGAACCCTGTCGCTGGCAGCAACTGGGTCTATGACGGCATGGTCCAGCGCGCCACCGAAGACCAGGGCTTTATGTACGATCCCTTCACCGGCCTGGTGTGGCCGCACCGCGTCGAGCGGGCCGAAGTGGTTGTCCAGGAAGGCCTGCCCGTCGTTTCCAGCCTCGACTGGGTGGATCTCAGCTTCGAGGCCGAGATCGCTGTGCCTGACGACGCCTGGGTAGACTGGGACGCCGAGAACCAAACGTGGATCACGGCCGGTGAGTTCTATACCACGCCGGCCACGGCCCTCACCAAGGCGACTGTCTACTATCCTGAGGACCTGTATGAGACGGTCAAGTGGCACGATGGCAGCCCCATCTCGGCCGCCGACTTTGTCATGAGCATGATCATGCTCTACGACCCCGCCAAGCCCGAGAGCGCTCTCTATGACGAAGCCGCCGCCTCGAACCTCCAGGCCTGGTTCGGCCACTTTAAGGGCATGCGCATCGTGTCGACCGATCCGCTGGCCATCGAGACCTACGACGACCTGTGGACCATCGACGCCGAGCTGATCCCGACCTCCTGGTTCCCCGCCGACCTCAACAGCGGGTACCCCTATGGCACCGCGGGTTGGCACAACATGGCCCTCGGCGTCCTGGCCGAAGCCAACGGCGAACTGGCCATGTCGGCTGACAAAGCCGACGCCGCTGAGCTCGAGTGGATGAGCTACATCAGCGGCCCCAGCCTTCAGATCCTGAAAAAGTACCTCGATCAGTCTGTTGAAGAAGGGTACATCCCCTATGCCTCTGTCATGAGTGACTATGTGACTGCTGACGAGGTTGCGGAGCGCTGGGCCAACCTCAAGGACTGGTACGCCATCCAGGGCCACTTCTGGATCGGCACGGGCCCTTACTATCTGGACAAGGTCTTCCCCGTGGAAGGCACCCTGACTCTGGAGCGGTTCGAGGACTATCCCGATCCGGCTGACCGCTGGGCGATGTTTGCCGAGCCCAAGGTCGGTGCGGTCGAGATGGACGGTCCAGGCCAGGTGACCATTGGCCAGGAAGCCGCCTTTGACGTCTTTGTCGACTTTGAAGGCGAACCCTATCCCCAGGATGAGATCGCCCAGGCCAAGTACCTGCTCTTTGACGCGACGGGCGCGCTGGTCGCCAGCGGCGATGCGGAAGCGGTGGCCGACGGCCAGTATGTGGTCACCCTGCCGGCCGACGTCACAAGCAAGCTGACAGCCGGTTCCAACCGGCTCGAAGTGGCCGTGTCGTCCAGCGTCGTGAGCATTCCGTTCTTTGGCGCCATCGATTTTGTGACTGTGCAATAACCGCATGCACTCACGGGCCCGGCAGGGATGAGATTCGCTCACCCCTGCCGGGCCTCAATTGTATAATGGGAAGTGAGCGACCATGACTGAAACTGCGGTCACTTCAGAGACTGCCCCCCAAGGCGTGGACGAACGAGTACCCAGCGCGACCACCAGTACCCTCTCCCGGGTGGCCAAGTACACGGGCGTCCGGCTCATCGGCCTTTTCTTCACTGTCGTCATCGGCGTCTATCTGACGGTTCTCATTGCCAACATGGGCGGTTACGTGGACGACATCCGGCGCGGTGAGATCCGCGAAGCCGTCTCCCTCCAGATTCGATCCGACCCGGCGCTGCAAAAGCTGGACGCTGACACGAGAATGCAGTACATGGCGGAGCAGGTTGCCCTCCAGGAAAAGCGCCTGGGCCTCGACCAGCCTTTTGCCATCCGCAGTGTACGATACCTGGGCAACGCTTTGCTCCTGGACCTGGGCCGCGCCGAACGGATGAGCAGCGACAGTGGATCCCGACAGGTGCGGTTGATCCTTCTGGAGCGGTTGCCCTCGACGCTGGTTCTGTTTGCCACCGAAAACCTGATCCTCTTTTTCGTGGGTATCTTTGCCGCCCTGGCCCTTTCGCGCAAATATGGCAGCGTCATCGACCGGCTGATCATCGCCCTGACGCCCACCTCTTCGGCCCCCGCCTGGTTCTATGGCATCTTTTTGATCTTGATCTTTGCCGGCATCCTGGGGGTTCTGCCTTTTGGCGGTATGGTAAAGGCGCCTCCTCCTGAGGACAAACTGGAGTACGCCCTCAGTGTCCTCAAGCACATGATCCTGCCCATTTCGGCCCTGCTGATCAGTTCCGTCTTTTTGACCATCTATAACTGGCGCACCTTTTTCCTCATCTACTCCAGCGAGGACTATGTAGAGATGGCGCAGGCCAAGGGGCTTTCGGCCCGCGAGATCGAGCGCCGCTACGTTCTGCGTCCGACGCTGCCCACCATCATCACCTCCTTTGCCCTCAGCCTCATCGCTCTATGGACGGGCGCCATCATCCTGGAGACGGTCTTTAACTGGCCTGGACTGGGCCGGCAAATCTACCGCGCCATCGGCCTGTACGATACCCCGGTCATCGTTGGCTCTACGGTCATCTATGCCTATCTGCTGGCGATCACCCTCTTTCTATTGGACTTTCTCTATGCCCTGGTCGACCCCCGGGTGCGCATCGGAGAAGGGAGTAACCGAGTATGAAGGGCTTGCTCAATTCCTTTCGCGAGATCACCCGCTACCCATCGGCCGTCGTGGGGCTGGTCATTATCGTTCTCCTGGTCGTTGTGGCCATTTATGCCGTCGTCACCATTCCCTACTCCGAAGCCGTCCGGCTGTGGCGCGGGGGCGAAGATGTGTGGTACAACACCCCCAAATATGCCATGCCCGCGTGGGTCAACCTTTTCCGGAGCGACGATCTACCTGAGACGATCATTATCAAGAGCACGGACGAGGAAACCCCCAAGACTACAGAACCTGCGGGCGAGGGCATGACCCGCATCATCATGTCCTTCCCTTTCGAGTATTCGTCGAACCTGTTCCCCGACGATCTGTCGGTCTATTTCAAGTCATCGTTTATCGAAAAGGTACCCTACGTTTCCCTGGCCTGGCACACGCCTGACGGCCGCGAGCTGCGGGTTGCCGACTTTTCCATCAACAAGACCTACACCTACCGTGCCAACCAGGATACCAAGCTGGAGCGCCGGCTGGGCCGGGTGCCTCCCCGCCAGGGGCTCTTTGCCGCGCCCGATTCCGATCCGCCGAGGGCCTTGCCCGGCGACTATGAATTGGTCATCGAAGCCCTCGTCTTTGAACCCGACGCCAACGTCGATGCTGAACTGGTGGTTTACGGCAAGGTCTATGGCCTGGCGGGAACCGACCACCTGCGGCGCGATCTGATGGTGCCCTTGCTGTGGGGTGCGCCCGTAGCCCTCTCCTTTGGCTTGCTGGCGGCCTTGGGCACCACCATCACTACGATGATTATCGCGGCCATTGGAACCTGGTTCGGCGGCTGGGTCGATGGCCTGATCCAGCGCATCACCCAGGTGAACCTCGTGTTGCCCTTCCTCCCCATCCTGATTATGGTGGGCACCTTTTATTCCAAAAGCCTCTGGGTCATGCTGGGCATGGTCATCCTCTTGAGTATCTTTGGGGGGTCGATCCTGACCTATCGCGCCGTCTTTCTCCAGGTCAAAGAATCGCCTTACATCGAGGCAGCGCGAGCCTATGGCGCCAGCAACACACGGGTGATCTTTCAGTACCTCATCCCGCGCCTGATCCCGCTGCTCATCCCGCAGCTCGTGG
>CAYVLO010000305.1:0-4637 GCA_964452125.1 uncultured Anaerolineaceae bacterium
GGGTGGCGGTGATGTCGCCAGTGACTGTCGGAGTTGCAAAGTGGACATAAGGGGAAACCGTCAAGTCGCTAATCGCTCGCGGGAAACCACCCATCACGTAGAGTTTGTCCTCGTGGACGGCCACCATGTGGCCAAAGACCTCGTGGGGAAAATCAGCCGTTGCCTGGGTCCAACTGCCGATCACGCCCGTGTCAGGGTCGGGGGTGGCATAATAAACTTCCTTGTGGGGCTCGTTTCCCTCACCCCGGCCGCCTATCACATAGATCCGGTCGTTGACCACCGCGGCCTGCAAAATGCGCAGCTTGACAGGCAGAGATGTGGTAGCCGTCCACTCTCCCAAGGTCCCGTTCTCGTTGATGGGGGCAAACAGGACGTGGTCATAGTTGTGAGAGTCGTCGTAGGTGCCGCCCAGGACGTAGACGCGATCGTGCACCACCACGGATGTGTGCCAAAAAAGTCCGTTGGGGTAGGTGTCCAAGGGCAGCGCCGTCGTCTGTTGCCAATTGGCCAGATCGTGGGTCACAGAGTTGATGGTTGTGTAATACACCGTCCGCACGCCGGCCGGGCTGGCATTGCGTCCCCCGATGACGAGGATGTGGTCCCCGTGGCGCACGGCGGTATGCCGCTCCAACGCGGGCAATCCGGTGGTGTTGGTGTCGGCGTTCCATTCCCCGGCGATGCCGGCCACCAGGAGTTGTACCTCGCCGTCGCCATAGCGGGTGAGGCCGGTGTGGTAAAAAGCGCCGGCATTGAATTGCTCCAGCGTGGTGTCCGCGATCGTCCGCTCGTCTGCCTGGGCCGACGCAGCCAGAAGGATCCAGCCGATCAGCGCCAGGCAGCCGACGATCAGACCCCTGCTCAACCCTGTGCCACGACTCATTGCTTGTGCCTCCTGCTCCCCAGACAATGGCGGGGAGCAATTCCCTTTGTGCTCATTATAGCAGGCGCAGGACAGGGCCCCGGCATGGCCAGGGGCCGTCCTGCGCGTGTCCCGTTCCCGAGAATGTTCGCCGGTTATTTGACCATCACCGGGCCCGACATGCCAAAGTAATTGCAGTCGCCGCCTCCATCGCCATCTACCCACTCTAAAAAGACGCCGGTGATGCGGTTGCCTTCGGCCCCCCAGTCGACACAGGTGGAAGGATCGAGAGTATCCCGCAAGACCGCAGATCCTACACCGCGCGGCAGTTGGTAGCCGGTGATTCTGAATTTGGCAAAGCCAACGACATGGTAAGCCATTCCTTTTTTCTGTCCGCCTGACATGTTGCCGCAGCCGGTGCCCTGGTAGGTGTCGTAAATGATGACCGTGATCGGGGTGTCGGTATCGATGTACGCATCCAGCCCGGCCCCCAATTTGGGAGGCGTGGTCTTGAGACCCGACGTGCTGGCTACCCAGTCGCCCACGTGGACATTGCCACTCAGGCAGGTCATGGGGGTCAGGTTGTACTCGGTGCAGGGGGCGCTGCAGTCACTCGGCTCGCCGATATCTTTGCACGAGTGGCCCTCGCCCTGCCACGACCAGTTGAGCCAGCCAAAGCCGCCGGCGCCGCCGCTGCCGCCAGCCTCTCCCCCGGAAGCCACGCACGTGCCCAGATTGCAGTCGCCGTTGGAGCTACAGCGAACGCTGGAATCGTTTGAGCACTTGCCATTGTGTTTACAGGTACCCAAGTCACAATCGCTGTCCACCTCACAGGCATACGAGGTGTCCTGGGAGCAGAATAGATCTTCTTGAGCGCCGCCGTGGTCAGCTCCTCCGGCGTTGGGTCCGTCAAAGATATTGTAACACTGGCCGAACTCAAAGGTCGTAGTCAGGGTGGCGATGGGCGCCAGGCAGCCCGCGGTGCAGACGCCGCCCTGGAGCAACACCGCCGCTTCGGCATCGACTGGAATGCCATCCAGTCCCACGATGCCGCTAAAGAAAGAGGGCGCAGTCGTTTGGATCAATGCCTCGATGCCCCGAGCGTTCGGGTGCACAATGTTGGTCGAGCCAATGGGCAGTTCGCTGACGCGGTTGCCGTCTGCACCCAGATAATACCCGGTGACATGGGTATTGATGGCGTTGCCGGCGATGCCGTCCGAGTCGGGCGCCCCATTCAATTCAGCAAACTCGTTCATCGCCTGCCGGATGGTGGTCTCGCTGCCATACAGACCGATGGTATGGCCATATAGGTTCAATTGTCTCGACAGCTCTCGCAGGCCGGCCAGCGCGGCGGCATCGGCTGCGTTTTGGTCGGTGCGGCGTTGGGCATAGGCGCTTGTCATATCCACGGCAATGGAAGCAAAGATCAAAAGGACGATCATCGATACGGCTACAATAATGAGCGACTGTCCCCCCTGTTGGGCCTTTTTCTGAATCGGTTCGTTGTTCACAACACCCCCTCCTTCCCTTCAGCCTGGGGCATGGGTCATTCAATGTGCATGGTCGACCGAGCTTCGATCGTGATTTCGGGTATGATCGGAGTCCAGACGTCCATGGAACTGGTCACGTGAATCTGAATGGGGCAGAGGGACGTGGCGCAGCTGTTGGGGTACAACAATTCAACCTCCGGGTCGCCGCCCAACACGAACATCCGGTTTTCCACGATTTGGATGATCTGCTGATTGGCCGGATCGCCTGGGTTGGTCGGATCCCCCGGATGGATGATGCCATATCGAGTCCCTTCTCGCGCCCCATGGGACATGGTGGCGTAGGCGAAAAAGATGCGCGAAAAGTCAATGATGCCAAAGAGAAGCATCATCAGGAGGGTAAAGATGAGGGCAAATTCCAACAACCCCTGTCCCTCTTCCCGCTTGTTTGTTGTCTGGCGCCGTAGTTTTTTGTTCATCGTGTTGCCATCTAGGGTGAAGCCATGGCCCGCATGATGGGCATGACGGATTCTTTGGTCAGTTCAATGGTATCGAGGCCGATGATACCCCCGAACCACAATTGAAAGTCATAACTGACGGCCACCCTCACAGAGTGGGCGCCGATTTCCACCGTCACGTGGCTGGCCTCAAAGTCGGGCATGTTGGTGATGTTGGTACCCGAGCCGAGGACGTCCTCCACGACCAGGTCCTGAATGTCGCTGACGGTCATGTCCTCTACCCGAGAGCCGTAGCGAGCCCCCTCGCGCACGGCGTTGGTGAGGACGATCAGGGCGTCAAAGGCACGCCCAAAGTCCACGACGGCGACCACCAACAACAGGAGGATGGGAAGAGTCAAAGCCATCTCGAGAAGGCCTTGGCCCTCCTCGTGATGGGCGCGTGTTCGCTCTTTCGGTTGACTAACTTTCGGGAAAAACCCCCGTTTCATCACCAATTCTCCTGTTCGAGTCTGTAGGCGATTCCCTCATCCGACCATACTATAGCACATTTCGCGAGGTTGGACAATAGCCTCATAGTACTACAATGGCCATCGTTGCATTTCACACTCGAACGGTGTTGGATCTGTCTTTGATCGCCTGCCACACAGACACTGAGGGGGTGCCTGACGAGGTGGTTCGGGCCAGCCGGGGCAAAAAGGAGCAGGGGGCTGTCCCAAACCCTCGGCGCAGAGAGGTCCGGGGTAGGCCAGAACTCGGGATCTGCATCGAAAAAAGAGAGGCTGGCGATCTTTGGGCTGCCAGTTTCGCCATATTGTGGGCCATGCAGAGCAGTCCCCACTCCACCTTTACTTTCTCTAGTCCCCGTAACATGAACCTTCGGAATCCCCAAATGGGCATCCGGGCCGCCCTCAGGGCCGGCGTCCCCCTGGCCGATCTAAGCTGGCCCGCCGATTCAGAGGTGGACGCCTTGCGCAAGGAGGCGGAATCGGCCGGCGTCTTGGTTCTCCTGGGCTGCGGAGTCGAACCGGGCCTCACCGAGATCATGGCCCAGCACCTGGCCGAAAAGCTCGACCGGGTGGACGAGCTGCACATCCAATGCGGCGGCATTCCCGAAACACCGGCCCCGCCCCTGGGCTACAAGATCGTCTTTGGCGGGCGGCAACTCCCCCTACGAGAAGCCGATGCGCCGGTGGTCGAAGGCGGCCAACTCACGAGGGTCCCCCGCTACTCGGGCGTCGAAACGACCACCTACCCGGGCGTGGGCGCCTGCGAGGCCTGGCACGAGGGCTTTATGCCCTGGCTGTTGGACCTGGAGGCGCTGAAAAGCCTCCAGACTGGCACCCAAAAGACGGTGCGCTGGCCTGGCTTTGCCGCCAAGGCCACCTTCTTGCGGGAGCTGGGACTGCTGAGCCTGGACCCGGTAGAGGTGGAGGGGGTCTCGGTGGCGCCCAAAAAGCTCCTGGACGCGGTCCTGTACCCCCACGTCAAACTGGAGGAGGACGAGCGCGATATCACCTGCTTTCGGGTAGAAGTGCTGGGCGAAAAGAAGGGGCGGCCCTGCCGCTATCGGGTCGAGATGGTGGATCGATACGACGAGGCGCTGGGGTTCACGTCCATGGCGCGCACCACGGCCTTTACCGGGGCCATCGTGGCCCGCATGCTCGCCCGCGGCGACATCCAGGGCCAAGGCCTCCAGACGCCCGAAAAGTTCCTGACTGGGGCGCTGTTTGACCGCCTGGTACGGGAACTGGCAGGCGCCGGGGTCCGCTTTGCGGTGACCAAGGAAAAGGTCAAGGGCCTGGCGTAGGGGCTACCAGGGGCGAGGCACCCCGC
>CAYVLO010000306.1:0-4624 GCA_964452125.1 uncultured Anaerolineaceae bacterium
GCTCGAAAAACAGGAACTCGACGAAAACACGTTCATTATCTTTACCTCCCCGACCATGGTGACATGCTGGGCGATCACTGGATGTGGTTCAAAAACCACGCGTATGACAGTTGTGCGCGTGTTCCCTTGGCGGTAGCCGGACCTGGCGTGCCTCAGGGTGTGCGAATCGACGATCAGGTGATCAGCACCCTGGACATCTTTGCCACGATCTTGGCTCGGGCAGGTGTGCCTGTCCCCGCCAATCGGTCAGCGAGGGATTTGCTGGACTATCTGCCGGAACGGGGGGCTGCGTGTTCAGAGTTTGTCGTCATGGAAGTCAACGACTATGGCCGGCGTTGCAGGGCGGTCCGGTCGCTGGATTGGCTGTACGTGCACTGGGAGAATGGCGGGTTTGAGGAGTTGTACGATCTGGGCCAGGATCCTTTCCAGTTGCACAGTGTGATCTCTCATTCCTCCAATGGGCCTATCCGGGATGAGTGTCGGACTGTTTTGGTCGATTGGCTGCGGGAATGGGGCGATCCGGCCTGGGAGCTGGACGACAGGGGAGACTTGATCGAACACGAATTTGTTGGGATGCCACAGGTTCGATGGCTGCCCCGGCCCCACGGTCGCACCCCCTTTCATTCCATGGTTCCGCCCAAGCTTTGGCCCAAGAAGGACGACTGGTGGTTGTGGTGGTGGGATGCCATCGATGGCGACGCCAGTCGATTACTAGACCTGGCGAGGTAGGCAGGCGATGTTGCGATTTATTCTGTTCCGGGTAGCACGCTGGATTCCATCGGCTCTCTTTTTGCTCTTCGTGGTCTATGCGATGGCCTTCTATGGCGCGGGTGATCCCATCCGGATCATGTTCCTCAGAGAAGGTGGGGATGTGGTCTATGACGAGGAACGTCTCGATGCCATCCGCGAATCTCAAGGGCTGAACGATCCATTTTTGGAGCAGTTTGGCCGATATTTGGGCAACTATTTGACGGGCAACATGGGGTACTCGCTCATCCACAAGCGGCCCATCTTGGAGATGATCGCTGTCGCTGCACCGGTGTCGATTCAGATGGGCTTGGCTGCCACTCTTCTTGTTGCCATGATGGCGATTCCGGCGGGAGTCTTGGCCGCTCTGAACCACAACTCATGGCTAGACAATTTAATCGTGGGCACTGCCCAGTTCTTTTGGGCGATCCCGGTCTTTGTCGCGGGGCCATTGCTCATGGTTCTGTTGGTTCTCGGCCTCAAAATTATGGATGTGCCCTATGGTTGGCATGGGTTGTTCAATACCAAGACGATCTTGCCCTTGCTGGTACTTTCCTTCCAGCCCATGGCCATCATCATCCGTCAAGCTCGGTCGGCAGTATTGGAGGTCCTCGGCGAGGACTATATTCGTACTGCGCGAGCGAAAGGAATACCGGAGAGGGTTGTTGTTTTCCGCCACATACTGCGGCCAGTTCTCACCCCGGTCGTGACCCAATTGGGCCTGATCTTGATTACAATCATTAATGGCGCCATGCTTCTTGAAGTGACTTTTGGGTTGCCCGGTCTTGGCTTGATGACGGTCAACAGTGTGACCCAATCCGACTATCCGGCCATCCTGGCTATTGTACTCATTGGTTCCTTCCTTACCATGATGGCGAACCTGTTTGTCGATGTGATCTATCCTCTGCTGGATCCTCGGGCTGCCCAACCCCAGAGGGGAAGTGACGTCTAATGGCTAAGAGAAAAAAAGAACTGATATCGAGCGAGGCCCAAGCGATACTGGTTTGCGAAATGCCAATGGAGGAGCAAAGCTCCACTCTCTGGCGCGATGCACTTGCCCGTTTGATGGCCAACAAGCTCGCTGTAGTGGGCTTGTCTTTGATCCTGATCTTGATCCTGGCTGCCATCTTGGGACCTTATATCACACCCTACGACTTTCTCGCCCAGGATCTGACCAGCCGAAATCAGCCCGTCTCTGCGCAACACTGGCTGGGAACGGATGACCTGGGGCGTGATGTATTCAGCCGCGTCCTGTACGGAGCGCGAACCGCAACGGTGGTGGCTTTTTCGACAACGTTCGTGAGCTTGATCCTTGGGATCGTTTTGGGCTCTATGGCTGGCTATGCGGGCGGACGCGTGGATGGTTTGATCACCTGGTTGACCGATCTCACGATGTCGGTGCCTACTCTGCTCGTAGCGGTGGTGATCAACATCTCGTTAAAGTCTCCGATCGCCAACTGGATGGAGGAGATGTACCTGGCTACAAAAAACCCGGTCTTTCGACAAACCATCTGGGTCGACTTTGTGTTGGTGTTTGGAGCCCTGGCGCTTATCCAATGGCCGACCTATGCCCGGCTGATTCGTGGGCAGATCTTGAGCATCCGCAACACGAACTATGTGCTGGCTGCCCGAGCGTTGGGGGTGCCGACCTACAAGATTCTTCTTCGCTATGTGATACCGAATGCTTTGGGCCCCATTGTCGTGGCGGTGAGCGCTGGGTTGGGAGCCGCGATGGTGTTGGAATCATCCTTTAGCTTTTTGGGCATCGGGGTCCGGCCACCGATACCGAGCTGGGGGAACATGATCAGCGATGGGTTGCGGGTGTGGCATCTTTACCCTCACCTGCTGGCAGCCCCGGCTGTTACGTTGGGGGTTGTAACTGTGGCCTTTAGTTTCCTGGGTGACGGCCTGAACGATGCGCTGAACCCCCGCCAGTGGAAGTAAGGCGCCCATCGGGCGCACGATGCGAGTGATGAGATAAGAGTTATGGCTGCTTTGTTGGATGTAAGAGATCTGGAAACCCGCTTCCATGTACGTAATGGGTATGTTCATGCCGTCAATGGAGTGTCATTTCAGTTGGAGCAAGGAGAAGTACTCGGTGTGGTGGGCGAAAGCGGCTGCGGCAAGAGTGTGACCATGCTCAGTCTTTTGCGGCTCCTGCCCCCGTCAGCGCGAGTCGAAAAGGGCAAAGCGCTATTCAACGGCAAAGACCTGCTGCAGATGAGCACGAGCGAACTTCGCAAGGTACGCGGCGCTCAGATCGGCATGGTGTTTCAGGATCCCATGACTTCGCTCAACCCTGTGGTGCGCATTGGGGTGCAGATGGCGGAACCCCTGATCTACCACCGAGGAATGTCCAAGTCCGAGGCCTTGAAGCGCTGTGCGGAACTTTTGGATCTGGTCGGAGTACCCGATGGCAAATCGCATCTTCGCGATTATCCTCATCAACTCTCCGGGGGGATGCGCCAGCGGGTTATGATCGCTATGGCTATGTCCTGCCAGCCAAGCATGTTGATTGCCGATGAGCCGACGACCGCGTTGGACGTCACAATCCAGGCCCAGATTATCGAGTTGGTCAAGGATTTGCGCCAGGAGGTGTCGGCGGCGATCATTTGGATCACCCACGATCTGAGTGTGGTCGCCGGCCTGGCCGATCGGGTGATGGTGATGTATGCTGGCTCAGTTGTAGAGGAAGCGGTAGTCGATGATCTGTACGCCGATCCCCGGCATCCCTATACCATCCGGTTGCTGGGGGCCATGCCCAGTGTGGACGCGACGAGGAAAAAACGCCTGACCTCAATTCCAGGATCGCCGCCTGACCTGGTGGCCCCGCCGACCTCGTGTCCTTTCCTGCCCCGTTGCGAGTTTGCAATCGACCGGTGCCAGGCGGAAAACCCTAGGCTTGCGCCCGTTGCCCAAGCCGGAGACTCGGGGCACCGGATCGCTTGTTGGGTGGACGTACGAGAGGGCACAAACCGATGAGCACGCCAAACGGAACTGCGTTGGTAACAGTCGATCACCTTGTCAAGCACTTTCCTGTGCGACTGGGCGCGTATGGGGAGAAAAAAGCTATCGTACACGCTGTGGATGACATCTCATTTGATATCTATCGCGGTGAAACGATGGGCCTCGTGGGTGAATCAGGATGCGGCAAGTCGACGGCGGGCCTTGCCATCTTGCAGCTTCACCGTCCGACTGGAGGGGAGGTCTTTTTTCAGGGGGTAGGCCTGACCCAGTTGAAAGACAATGCGTTAAGGCCCATTCGGCAAAAAATGCAGATTATTTTTCAGGATCCCTATTCGACGCTGAACCCGCGTATGACGATTGGTGCGGCCATAGCCGAGCCCCTCTTGGTTCACAACATCGTACCCAAGAAGGCAGCCCAGAAAAGAGTGTCCGAACTTCTGAGTCAGGTGGGATTGAATCCTGCCTGTGGCAACCGGTACCCCCACGAGTTTTCTGGTGGTCAGAGGCAGCGCATCTGCATCGCCCGCGCCCTTGCCTGCGAGCCCGAGTTCGTCGTGTGCGACGAGCCCATTTCGGCCCTGGATGTATCGATCCAGGCTCAGGTCATCAACCTTTTAGAAGATCTCCAGGAGGCCTTTGGCCTCACCTATCTGTTTATCGCTCACGACCTTGCAGTCGTCAGGCATATCAGCGACCGGGTAGCGGTCATGTACCTTGGACGTCTTGCCGAGATGGCATCAAAAGACGAGCTGTTCAAGAATCCGTTACATCCCTATACGCGCGCGCTCTTGATGTCCGTCCCGGTGCCCGATCCAAAGCACGAGCGAGAGCGACGGCGCATCGTCCTGTCCGGCGATGTGCCCAGCGCCATCGCTCCGCCCGCGGGATGCCGTTTCCACCCTCGCTGCCC
>CAYVLO010000307.1:0-4611 GCA_964452125.1 uncultured Anaerolineaceae bacterium
ATCATCGATGCCCGTCTTTTCCTTGGCCGAAACCGGCACGCAGATGACCTCGCCACCCCAATCCTCCACGGTCAGGTCGAGATCGGCCAGTTGCTGCTTGACCCGTTCGGGTCGCGCCGAGGGACGGTCCATTTTGTTCATGGCCACCAGGATGGGCACGCCGGCGGCGCGGGCATGGTCGATGGCCTCGCGCGTCTGGGGCATGACCCCATCGTCGGCTGCCACCACCAACACGGCCAGGTCGGTGACCTGGGCGCCGCGGGCCCGCATCGCCGTAAAGGCTTCGTGGCCCGGTGTGTCGATAAAGGTGATCTTGCGCCCGCCCTTTTCCACCTGGTAGGCGCCGATGTGCTGGGTGATGCCGCCCGATTCGCCAGCCACCACGTTGGTCTCGCGGATGGCATCCAGCAGGGTGGTCTTGCCGTGGTCGACGTGCCCCAACACGGTCACCACCGGCGGCCGGGATACGAGTTCGCTGTTGGGCTCGGTGTCGGCCAACCGCCGCCACAGAGTCTTGAACTTGGCCTCGCCCTCTTCTTCCTCCTCGATCTCGGGTGCCTCGACCTGAATGGGCGCCGTCTCAAAGCCCAATTCTCGGGCGACGATCTCGGCAGTGTCGTAGTCGATGGTCTGATTAATACTCGCAACGATGCCATTGGACATCAAGGTCTTGATGACATCGATCGGGTTTACGCGCAGATATTTCGCCAGATCCCGCACAGCCAGGGCATCCGGCAGCTCGATCAAGCGGGGCCGCGGAGCCACACTGGGCGCCTGGGGTGGGCGCGGCGCCGCGGCGGGCGTTTCGACCCCCTTGGTGGGCCTGGCGCCGGGTTTGCCGTGCGACACACTCGATTTGCGATCGGCAGGCCTCGCCGGCCCGCGCTGATCTGATTTTCCACTTGGTCCCATATACTACCTCCCCTATTCACTCCACCTACCATCACAACCCACTGGTTGAGGTTCCATCCGACGGCGATTCGGGCTCGCTGGGCACGCGGGCCGATACCAGCGCCTCTACCTCTGCGCGCAGGCTCGCCATCTGTTCGGCGTCGACCGCGCATTTGAGCGCCCGGGCCAGCTTTCTCTGCTGGAGCGCTTCCTCCAAGCAGGCCCGGTCGAGGCAGAGATAGGCGCCTCGACCCGAGAGCTTGCCCTTGGGATCGATCTCAATCCCCCCCTCGGGACGCCGCACCACCCGGACCAGTTCGCGCTTGGGGCGCTTTTTCTGGCAGGCAATGCAGGTGCGCAGGGGAACGTGCTTCCGTTGACTCACCGGACGAGCCCCTTTCTTCGGTTCCTCGCCCCGGTGCTAGCGCCGCGGGGCCGGACGGCCACGGCCAAACAGGTCCTCGGGCGTGTCGTCAAATTCAAACTTTTGGCGGCCCTTGCGTTTCTTTTTCTTTTTGGACTCCTTGGCCTCTTTTTCGGGAGTCTCCAGATCCTCCTGCTCCCACAGAGCCTCGGCGTCCCAGAGTTCCTCGCCCTGTTCCAGATCGTTCCAGCCCTCGTACAGTTCCTCCTGGCCGCTGGTGTCGACCCAGCCCAACGAGTCGACGATGGGGGCGCCTTCAAAGGGAGGTTCGTCCTCCGCTTCGGCCTCCTCATCGACCTCGGCCAAGCCCGGCTCGGCTTCCAGATCCAACTCGTCCTCGTCCTCTTTTGCCCAGGCCTGGTCGGCTTCCTCGTCTTTGTACAAGCTCGGTCCCACCGACTCCAGGACTTTATCCAATTCTCCGGCTCCAGATGCCTGTACGGCCTCTGGTTCCAACTCGGGCCACTCGAGATCGACCGCATCTTCGGCCTCCGCCGTCGCTGGCTCGGCCTTTTCCATGGTCAGTCCGCCCAGATCCCGCTTGCGCAGCAGGGCCTCGGCCAACGACAGCAGGTCCATATCTTCCGGCGGAATCTCGGCCTCTTCAAAGCGGCCCAGGGTCTCTTCGGCTGCCTCGGACGCGCTCTTGATGTCGATGCGCCAGCCGGTCAGCTTGGCCGCCAGGCGGGCGTTCTGGCCCTCTTTGCCAATGGCCAGCGACAACTGCCGGTCGGGGACAATGACCGTGCCGGTCTTGCCCAGCTCGGGGTTGTCCTCCAACAGCACGTTCATCACTTTGGCCGGGCTCAGCGAGTTGGCGATAAAGACGGCGATGCTGGAATCCCATTGCACCACGTCGATCTTTTCGCCGCCCAACTCGTTGACAATGTTCTGGATGCGCCCCCCGCGCACACCCACACAAGAACCCACCGGGTCGACGCCCTCCTGGGTGGCATGAACCGCGACTTTGGAGCGGGACCCGGCCTCGCGGGCAATGCCCTTGATCTCGACCGAACCATTAAAGATCTCGGGTACTTCCAGTTCCATCAGGCGGCGCAACAGCGCCGAGCTGCGCCGCGACACCGTGATCTGGGGTCCCCGGTTGCCGCGCCGCACATCCAGCACATACACCCGCAGGCGCGACCCCCGGCGATAACGCTCGGTGGGCACCTGTTCCCGCGAGGGCAGCAGCGCTTCGGCCCCACCCTCCAGGCTGATGATCACGTCGCCCGAGTTAAAATCGACGCTCTGGATTGTGCCGGTAGCGATTTCGCCCGTCCTATCGACATAGTTGGAATACAGGACGTCGCGCTCGGCCTCGCGGATGCGCTGCAGGATGACCTGCTTGGCCGTCTGGGCGGCAATTCGCCCAAAGTCCCGGGGCGTGCTCTCGATCAGCACGGTGCCCCCCAACTCGGCGTCGGGGTCCACCTCGCGCGCGTCCTCCAAGGTGATCTGCGCTTTGGAATCCTCCACCGCCTCAACAATCTCTTTGACGGCAAAGACGCGCGCCGCGCCGGTGCTCGATTCGATCTGCACCTCGATATCGGCCACTACTCCGAAATTGCGCTTGTAGGCCGAGATCAGCGCCGCCTCTACGGCCTCCATCACCACTTCGCGCGAGAGTTTGCGCTCCGCGCACAATTGGTTGATCGCCAACATGAAATCGCTTTTCATTTCAACCCGCCTTGTTTTCTTTCCCCCACTTGGCAAAACAGCGTCCCGGGGCTGCCGGGACGAAGATGAGATCCTTGGGGTCGGAACCCCTATAGCAAGAAAAGTGGGGGTTGCCCACTTTTCCGCCATCCAGCCTCTATAACCAGCCGCATTATAGCACATCCGCGATCGCAATGCAAATCTCTCTCACCTCATTGCAGCGACTGTCGTTCCCGTGAATTGCATGGGCGTGTATCGTAGGGGCGACGCATGCGTCGCCCCCGCCCTCCCCGTCGCCTGGACAGAAAGGTCGTCGTTCCCGCGGACGCGGGAACCCATGGACCCCCGCTTGCGCGGGGGTGACGACCTAGGCGGGGGTGACGGGCTGACGGCGGGGGCCCACACGCGGCGCCAAGGCGCCGCACTCCAGAGGGCGACGCCCGCACACGGCGTCGCGGGGGCGCGTCCCCCAAACATTCCGACCATGCGGGCAGTCCGCGCGACGCATGCGTCGCCCCTACCCTGCCTGTCGTTCCCGCGGACGCGGGAACCCATGGACCCCCGCTTGCGCGGGGGTGACGACCTAGGCGGGGATGACGGGCTGACGGCGGGGCCGGCTTGTAGGGGCGACGCATGCGTCGCCCCTACCCTGCCCGTCGCCCCCGCGAACGCGGGGGCCCACACGCGGCGCCAAGGCGCCGCACTCCAGAGGGCAACGCCCACGGCGCAAACGGGGGCCGTGGCCTTTGCCGCGCGACCCCTTTTCGAGTACAATGGGCCTGAATCGGGAAAGGATCGAACCCACATGAGCACAACCCAGGAAAATCGTACCACCCCCAACGTCCTCATCGACGAAGACTGGCTCGCTGCGCAGATCCGGGCCCAGGGATTCGACCTGGCCCACGTCGCCCCGCCGCGCCCGGCGGCCACCATCGGCGCCTTTCGGGCCTGGCTGGAGGGCGGTCACCATGGCGCCATGGCCTACCTGGCCCGACCCGATTCGGTCCACAAACGGGCCGATCCCCGCCACATCAAGCCCTCCTGCCGCACCGTCCTGACGGTGGCCATGAACTATTACACCCACCCCCTACCCGACGAGCTGCGCGACGACCCGGCCCGCGGCCTGATGTCCCGCTATGCCTGGGCCGACAACTATTACCACGTCCTGGCTCCCCGGCTGCGCGCTCTGGCCGAGGCCCTGGAGGCCCGATTGGAACGGCCTGTGGTGGCCCGCGCCTATGCCGGCGACGGCCCCATCCTGGAAAAGGCGCTGGCTGCCGAAGGTGGCCTGGGCTTTGTGGGCAAGAACACCCTGTTGATCCATCCCGAACTGGGTTCTTGGCTCTTTTTGGGCGAGCTGTTGCTGGATGTCGAGCTGCCGCCGTTGGCCCTCCCGCCGAATCCGGGCGCTGCCAAGGCCCGCGCCGCGGGCTGCGGCACCTGCACCCGCTGCCTGGAAGTCTGTCCCACCGGCGCCCTGACGGCCCCCTATTTTCTGGACGCGCAACGGTGCATCTCGTATCTGACCATCGAATTGAAAGGGTCAATCCCCCGCGACCTGCGGCCCCTGATCGGCCATCGGGTGTTCGGCTGCGACCTCTGCCAGGACGTGTGCCCCTGGAACCAACGATTCGCCCGGC
>CAYVLO010000308.1:0-4600 GCA_964452125.1 uncultured Anaerolineaceae bacterium
GTTGGTGCCGATTGTAGCGCACATCGGCCGCGGGGTCAAGTCGTCTGCTGATTCGCGCCGGGGTGGATCGGCCACGAATCTCACGAATTGCACGAAATGGTCGCCGCCCTGTCGGGTTGCCGCCCCCGAGGACGTGGGCGGGGAGTGGGAGCGACATGTGCGTCGCCCAAATCCGGGCGCAGCATGCCGTACCCCGACGGGTCGTCACTGGAGGCGAGGCCATGCCTTGGCGGCGGATAGGGCCTGAGCCTCTGCGATCAATTGGTGTTGTCGGGTGTGGACGATTTCCCAAGAGGCCCAACTTCAAAATGAACCATTTCAATGGATAACCATTAAAATCATACCATTTCAGTTTGTTCAAGGCGAAATTTTCAAAGTTGACAGGAAAAGGGGCGGATGGTATAATCACTGTAGCTCGCTCGGGCTGTGACCAGTAACCGGGCTTCTGCTCTTTCTCCACTGCCAACCGGGAGGTTGGCTCCAAGGTTTTCGGTCTGGGTCGCGGCGTTGAACTCACGCATGACGGGTTGTAGATGTCAAGGGCCATCCGCTCATGGGCATGAGAGACAAAAAGGCGATCAGTCCACTGTTCTTTGTCGAGCGATGGGCAGTCAGAGCCCACGGCGTTGCTCGGCGCGGCTTGTACACCCTCTTGACGGTCAACAGAGTCCATCGCTCGGGAGCGGTCCTCAGCGGGAAGGATAACGCCCGTCTTTCCCTATCCGTTATCCGGCCCTGCCTGGATCGATCCGGGTGCGGTTGGGGGCCAGGCTGCCAAGCCATGGTTCCCGGCGCTGACCTATCGGAAACATAAAATAGACTTGGGCGCCCCGTGGCTTCTGCGCCCGATAACTAGAGTGTCAACCCATCGAGAAAGGAGTGCGCCATGCACGGCTTTTACAACCGGCTTCTTCGGGTCGATCTATCGACCAAGACGTGGGCTGCCGAGCCCATCGCCGATGAGGTGCTGTCCCTCTATTTGGGCGGGAAGGGTCTGGCTTCTCAGCTCTTGCTGGAAAATGTGCCGGTGGGCGTCGACCCTTTGGCTCCCGAAAACCCGCTGATCCTGGCCCTTGGTCCGGCCAGCGGAAGTGTGCTGGCGCCGGCCAGTCGCTATGGCCTGTATGCCAAAGCGCCCCAAACCGGCATCTTTACCGAGTCCTACTCGGGCGGCCACGTGGCGCCCAAGATGAAGGCCACCGGCTACGACGCCATCATTGTCCAGGGCGCGGCCGACAAGCCCACCTTCCTGGAGATCAGTGACCAGGGGGTGGTCTTTCATGATGCGACTCCCTATTGGGGCACCGATGCCTACGAGGCCGAAGACGCCCTGGAAAAGGCCGTGGGTGTGCGCGGCGCCAAAGCCATCGTCATCGGGCCCGCTGGCGAGAACCTGGTCGCCTTTGCCTGCGTGGCGAATGATCATGGGCGCCAGGCGGGTCGCACCGGGTTGGGCGCGTTGATGGGCTCCAAGAAGCTCAAGGGCATGGTCTTTCATGGCCAGGCCCAGTGCGAATGGTACGACGCCGACGCCGTGGCGGCCCTGGATAAGGACCTGCGCGAGCGGGGCAAAACCGACGGCGGAGCCAAAGCCTATCGCAACATTGGCACGCCGATGGTGGTGGCCATTGCCAACAAGATCGGCAGTTTTCCCAGCTATTACTGGTCGGCCGGGACGGTGCCCCATTGGCCCGAGATCAGCGGCGAAAAAATGGTGGAGCGTTACAAGCCCCGCTCGACGGCTTGCTATCGTTGCTTCTTTGCCTGCGGCAAAGTGTGCACCATCCCCGATGGTCCCCACGAGGGCGTGACCGTCGAGGGTCCCGAGTACGAAACCCTCTTTTCCTTTGGCGGGCTGTGCGCCATCGACGACCTGGACGAGATCGTCTACTTGAACGATTTGTGCGACCGTTTGGGGTTGGACACCATCACCGCCGGCAACATGGCCGGCTTTGCCATCGAGGCCTCGCGCCGCGGCGTCCTCGATCTCAAGCTGGATTATGGCGACAGTGCGGGTATTGCCGAGTTGATCCAGTTGATCGCTCGCCGGGAAGGCATCGGCGAACTCTTGAGCCACGGCGTCCGTGCCGCCAGCCGCGAGCTGGGCCTGGAGGATCTGGCCATCCATGTCAAGGGGCTTGAGCCAGCGGGCTATGACCCCCGCGCCTTGAAAGGCATGGGGCTGTCTTTTGCCATCGCCAGCCGGGGCGCTTGCCACCTGCGGGCCACCGTCTACAAGGCCGAGTTCGCCGGTTGGACCGACCGGACCCTGCCCGACGACAAGGCCGACTTTGTCCTCGATTTTGAGGACCGCCATACCCTCTACGATACCCTGATCTTTTGCCGCTTTTACCGCGACATGCTGGGTTGGGATCACCTGCCGCCCATCATTCACGCCCTCACCGGTCTGGAGCTGGACAAGGCCGGGATCCAGGCCCTGTCGGCGCGGATCGCCAATGCCATTCGCCAGTTCAATCTGCGCGAGGGGATGACGGCGGCCGATGATAGGCTGCCCGAGCGCTTTTTCCGCGAACCCCTCACCAATAGCGGCGAGTCGTTGACCCATGCCCAATTCGATCAGATGTTGGGCGAGTATTACGAGCGCCGGGGCTGGCAGGCCTGAGCCCGGCGCGCCCACGAGGAGGTCTGTATCCCAATTCGTACACTGCGAGCCTGGGAAGCTCGACCAAAGACCGGAGGCAATGGTAGGTGAGCCCGGAGCAGGCGGACACCTGAGTTGGTTGGTGGATCCCGATTTTTCGGGGAAAGGAGGGTGTTGGAATGCGCTCATCGGCGCGGATTGGGAGCAGTTACCCCATGTTGCAGTCCCGCCTCAAGTACACACAGGCCTTTTGCAGCCAGGAGGACATCGAACTCGCCGAACGGGCCCGCCAATTCGTCGACATGGAGATCATGCCCTTCCGCCACGACCTGGAGGGGGGCTGGCATCGCGACGAGAAATTGGCGATGGAGACCATCCATCGGCTCTACGCCCGGACCGTGGACCTGGGCCTGACCAAGTCGAACCTGCCCGAGCAATATGGCGGGCTGGGCCTGTCGCCAGTGGTGCGGCAGATGATCAACGAGGAGCTGTCTCGGGGCGACATTGGCCTGGCGACCATGGTGGGCAAGATGCACTGGATCGTCTCCTTTATGCTGGCAGCCAAGCGAGACGACCTGTTGCGCGAGTTTGCCCCGCGCATCGTGGGCGACGACGTCTGGACGGCCTGTGTGGTCATCACCGAGCCGGCGGGCGGCGCCAACTTGGAGGATCCCGCCCTCGAATACCGCACCGTGCGCACCATTGCCCGGTTGGAGGGCGATGAGTATGTGATCAATGGCCACAAGCTGTGGCCGGGCCCGGCTGGGCCGGCCGAGCGGTTCACCAGCGAGCACATGAAGGGCCACCTGGGGTACTGGACGGTGGCGACCACGGATCCCAATGCCGGCGAGGAAGGGATGGGCGTCTACTATATCCCACCCGACGCGCCGGGAATGAGCTTTTCCACGCCCTATGAAAAGATGGGCTTTTCGTGGACCGATGAGAACGTCGACATCTGGTTCGAGAATGTGCGGATTCCGCGCCGGTACCGCATCGACACCCAGCCGGGCGAAGGCTCGCGCATCGTGCGCGGCTATGTCATCGGGCTGGGGCGGTTGGCGGGCGCCGCGCGGCTGACCGGCCTATCCCAGGCCGTGTTCGAGATCGTGCTCGAATGGGCCCGAGAGCGCGAGATCGCCGGGACGCCCCTGCGGGAACGCTCGATGTTCGCTGCCATGCTGGCCGAGATGTTCCGGGCCATCGACGTCGGCCGGCAGTACTATCTGAGCGTGACCTGGCAGGTGATGCATCCCGAGATCTATGGCCCACCCTGGTCGCACGAGATGATGGCCAAATTCTCGGCAGCTCGCTCCTTTGCGGGCGACACCGCCGAGATGGTGACCAATCGCGCCATGGAGATGATGGGCTCAATGGGCTATGCCTACGAGAGCCACATCGAAAAGTACATGCGCGATTTCAAGATCGTCAAAATGTGGCTGGGAGGCGCACAGCGCGATCGGTTGGACATTGCCCAGGGGGTGTATGGCCCCTTCAAGTGGGCCGGTTTTGACGAGTGGGTGGCTGCGCAACAGGCGTAGCCCTAGACTCTGGCCCATACGCAGGCCAGAGAGGCAAAGAAGCCAAGGAGGTGTACATTGACTGTAGCATTGGAATCCATCATTCCGCTGACCATGGCCAAGCTGAAATTTGGCCTTGGGGCTACCGAGGAGCTGGGGTATGAACTCAAGACCGCAGGCGCCCAAAAGGTCCTGTTGGTCACCGACAAGCATCTGTGGGACCACGGCATTGTCGACAAGGCCAAAAAGGTCATCGAGGATGAGGGCATCGAACTGACCATCTATGACGATGTCCACATCGAGCCCACCGACGTCTCTTTCAAGAAAGCGATCGATGTGGTGGGCGACGTGGTGTTCGATGCCTTTGTGGCCCTGGGCGGCGGCAGTGTCATCGACACGGCCAAGGCCATGAACCTGTTCAACACCTACCCCGCCGATCTGTACGATTATATCAACAAGCCCATCGGCAAAGGCAAGCTGG
>CAYVLO010000309.1:0-4574 GCA_964452125.1 uncultured Anaerolineaceae bacterium
CCGGCACGCGGAAGGGCGAGCAGCTCACATAGTTCAGGCCCACCATGTGGCAGAACTCGATGGAACTGGGCTCGCCGCCATGCTCGCCGCAGATGCCCACTTCCAGCTCGGGCCGGGTCTTGCGGCCCTTTTGAACGGCCATTTCCACCAGGACGCCCACGCCGTCGCGGTCCAACACCTGGAAGGGGTTGTGGGGTAGGACACCGTTTTCCACGTAGGTAAGGAGAAAGTTGCCTTCCGCGTCGTCGCGGCTGTAGCCGTAGGTCATCTGGGTCAGGTCGTTGGTGCCAAAGCTAAAGAACTGGGCGTGGTCGGCCACCCGGTCGGCCGTCACAGCGGCGCGCGGAATTTCGACCATGGTGCCAAACTTGTAATCCACTTCGACGCCCTTTTCCTTCATCACCTCTTGGGCGACGGGGACCAGCAGGTCGTTGGCCAAACGCAGCTCGTTATAGTGGCTGGTGAGGGGGATCATGATCTCGGGATGGACGTCGATGCCTTCCTTGGTCTTGTTGCAGGCGGCTTCAAAGATGGCGCGCACCTGCATCTGGGTGATCTCGGGCATGGTCAGGCCCAGACGAATGCCGCGCAGGCCCATCATGGGGTTGGATTCGTGCATGCCTTCGACGGCATTCAAGAGTTTTTCTTTCTCGGCCAGCTTGGCTTGCAGAGCCTCAAGCTTTTTGCCCCGCTTTTCCTTGCCCTTTTTGGCTTTTTGGGCCAGGCGTTTTTCCTCGATCCGCAGTTGGGTCACCTCGACCAGCAGGTTGTCTTTGCTGGGCAGGAATTCGTGGAGCGGCGGGTCGATCAGGCGGATGATCACGGGCAGTCCATCCATCGCCTCGAACAGGCCTTCAAAGTCGCCGCGCTGGAAGGGCAACAGCTTGTCCAGCTCGGCTTTGCGCGCTGTGGATGTTTCGGCGAGGATCATGGCCTGGACGATAGGCAATCGGGTCTCTTCAAAGAACATGTGCTCGGTGCGGCACAGGCCAATGCCCTGGGCGCCGAAACTGCGGGCCCGCTGCGCGTCGCGCGGGTAATCGGCGTTGGCCCACACCTGCAGGCCGCGAGTCGGGAAGCCGTCAAAGCCGGCGGGCCAACTGCGCATGTTGGGTTGAGCGCAGATCTCGTCGGCCCACTTGAGCAGGGTGATCAGTTCCGTCTGTTCCTCAAAGTTGGGCGCCTCGGTGGCCAACTGCCCGCGGAATACCTCGCCTGTGGTGCCGTCCAGCGACAGCCATTCACCCTCTTTGACGATCTTGTCGCCGACGACGATCTGGCGCCGCGTCAGGTCGATTTCGATGGCTTCGCAGCCGACGACGGCCGGGGTGCCGAACTGGCGGGCGACCACCGCCGCATGGCTGGTGGCGCCGCCGCGGCTGGTGAGGATGGCCTTGGATTGGATCATGCCGTGCACGTCATCGGGTTTGGTTTCAGGGCGCACCATGATGACGTCCTTGCCTGCCAGCCCCCATTCTTCGGCCAGATCGGCATCCAGGGCGGCGATGCCGACGGCGGCGCCGGGTGAGGCATTGACGCCGCTGCCCAAATAGTCGCCTTGTTCGCGGGCTTGTTGCTTGGCCTTGGGATCAAACTGGGGGTGAAGCAGGGTGTCCACATGGCTGGGTGTCACGCGCTTGATGGCTTCTTCTTTGCTGATCAACCCTTCGTTGACGTGATCGACGGCGATCTTGATGGCCGCTCGCGCCGTTCGTTTGCCGGAACGGGTCTGGAGCATCCACAATCGGCCTTTTTCGATGGTGAACTCGGTGTCTTGCATATCCCGATAATGCTTTTCCAGGCGGGCGACAATCTCACTGAACTCCTGGTACACCTCGGGCATGGCCTTTTTGAGGTTGGCAATGGGTTCGGTGTTGCGAATACCGGCGACGACGTCTTCACCCTGGGCGTTGAGCAAATAGTCGCCGTACAGCTCGGCTTCGCCGGTGGCAGGGTTGCGCGTAAAAGCCACGCCGGTGCCTGAAGTCGCGCCCATGTTGCCAAAGACCATGGTCACGATGTTGACGGCAGTACCCAGGTCGTGGGGGATGTGCTCTCGATTGCGGTAGGCGATCGCCGGACGTCCGTTCCAGCTCTTGAAGACGGCTTCGGTGGCCAGTTTGAGCTGCTCCATCGGATCCTGGGGAAAGTCAAAACCTTTGTGCTTGCGCACGATGGCCTTGAATTCATCGGTCAAGGCACGCCAGTCCTGGGCGTCCAGTTCGGTATCGTCTTTGACGCCTTGGGCCTTTTTTCGAGCCGTGATGGCATGCTCAAAATCCTCGTCGGGAATGCCAAGCACGACCGAGCCAAACATTTGGACCAATCGCCGGTACGAGTTGTAGACAAAGATCTCGTCGCCGGTAAGCTGAACCATGCCCTCGGCGGTGGCGTCGTTCAGGCCGATGTTGAGGACGGTGTCCATCATACCGGGCATGGAGAACTTGGCGCCCGAGCGGCACGAGACCAAGAGGGGATTGCCGGGGTCGCCGAACTTTTTGCCGGTTGCGGCTTCAGTCACTTGCAGCGCCTCCAGCACTTGCTCCCACATTCCTTCGGGGAACTGCTCGCCGGCGGCGAGGTAAGCATTACAGGCTTCGGTGGTGATGGTAAAGCCGGGTGGAACAGGGATGCCAATGCGCGTCATTTCCGCCAGGTTGGCGCCTTTGCCGCCCAATAGGCCGCGTACGCCCTCCCAGGAGCCGGCATAGGCTTCGGCTTCTGCCACTTCAGAAAAGAGATAGACCCATTTTTTGGCCATGATTGCGAGAACCTCCTTGATATGTACGTCAGTCGCCGGGGACCGGTGCCAGCCGACCAGTCCGCTAGGCGAATCTGTTTCAAAATTCACACCGGGTGGATTATAGGGTTTTTGGGCCGTTTTGGCAAGCAGGGGACGTCTGTTGGCAGTAGCCTGGGGACCGCCGCCTGCCCTTGGCCTATGTGGGGGTGAACGCGGTCACGAGCGCTCGGGTGGGCTATCCCCGCTCTTCGCGAACGTAGGGGACGCCCAGCGCGGCCGGAGCGCCCACTCGTTGGCGCATGGCCTCCCACCAGGTGAACACAATGAGGACCAACATGGTAAAGAGATAGGGCATCATGCCCAAAAAGGCCGCAGGGATGGTGGTACCCGAGGCTTGCAGACGGAACTGGATGGCGTTGACGCCGCCAAAGAGCAGCGCGCCAATCACGGCCCGCCAGGGGTTCCACGTGGCAAAGATGACCAACGCGATGGCGATCCAACCGCGGCCGCCGGTCAGGTTTTCGGTCCAACCGGGCGTGTAGGCCAGGGAGAGGTGGGCGCCTCCAAGGCCGATCAACATGCCGCCCAGAATGGTATAGACATAACGAGTGCGAGTTACAGAGATGCCCATGGCGTCGGCGGTGGCTGGGCTTTCGCCCACTGCGCGCAGATGAAGGCCGGGGCGCGTTTTGGTGATAAAGAAGGCTGTGAGGGGGACCAGCAGGTACATGGTGTAGACGAGGAGATCTTGATTGAACAGGCTATTGCCCACGATGGGGATCTCGGAGAGGAAGGGCAGGGCGATCTTGGTAAAGCGGGGTCCGACTTGTCCTACGAGCGGGTTGCCACCAGGGCCCAGATTCTGTCCCAAGAAACTGGATAGACCCACACCAAAAAGGGTGAGGGCAAGACCACTGACCACCTGGTCGGCGCGTAAGCTGATGCTGAGAAAGGCATGGATGGCAGCCAGCATGCCGCCCACCAGCATGGCTGTGAGGACGCCGACCAACAGACTCTCGCTGTGGTAGGCGGCCGCAAAGGCCGACAAGGCGCCCATGATCATGATGCCTTCCAGGCCCAAGTTCAAGATGCCTGACCGCTCGGTCAAGATCTCGCCAAGGGTGGCAAAGACCAGAGAAGTTCCGGCGTGAAGGCTGACCGTCAAGATAGAGATCAGGAGTCCGAGTTCCATGCGTTTCCTGCCTAGCGGGCGGACTCGGCGGTCCGCACAAATGAAAGCCGGTAGCGGACAAAGATGTCGCCACCGAGCACAAAAAAGAGGATCGCGCCCTGGAGCACGCCTGCCATGGCAGCGGGCAACCGCATGGTGATCGTCAACTGGTCGCCGCCGGTGCTGAGGGCGGCCATCAGCACGGCCACCACGAGGACGCCAATGGGATGGAGCTTGGCCAGCCAGGCGATGATGATGGCTGTGAACCCGTCGCCGACGACGATCCCCTTTTGCAGTCGGAAGGCGATGCCGGCCACCTGGCCGAATCCAGCCAGCCCGGCCAATCCGCCGCTGAGCGCCATGACCATCAGGACGTTGCGGACCAGGCTGATGCCGGCATAGCGGGCCGCTTTGGGGTTTTCGCCGATCACCCGGATTTCATAGCCCCATTTGGTGCGTTGTAACACCAACCAGATGAGCAGCGCGGCGATGATGGCCAGGAAAAGGCCCACGTGGACGCGCCCGAACCCAAGCTCCGCGGGCAGACGGGGTAGGGCGGCTATCTCTTTGAAGCTGGCTGTGCCGGGAAAGCCAAAGCCCGCCTTGTCCTTCCAGGGGCCGGTGTACAAATAGTCCAGAAACAGAATGGCGATGTAATTC
>CAYVLO010000310.1:0-4570 GCA_964452125.1 uncultured Anaerolineaceae bacterium
GTCGTGGACAAAATCCAAAAAGTGGTTGGCGTCGATCTGGTGGTTGATCTGGAGACCGCGTAGGGTGGTGCCATAGGCCACGAAATATTTGCGCCGCAAAGCCAGGGCCTGCTCCTCGTCCAGGTGGAATTCGGCGCGGATAAAGTCCACCATCCGCAGGCCAATTTGGTGCATGACGCCCGTCTGGCGCGGATAGAGCGTATCGTCCAGGTCAAAGAGGATGGTGTGGGTCATTGCGTTCAGGATGTGCACTCCTTTTCTTCGGTCAGGATGCGGCCCAGGAGGGCGGCGTCGATGTTGCGGCCGGTGAGTACGGCGACCACTTTTTGGCCGGGCGCTGCCAATTGGCTGTTGAGGAGCGGAGCGATGGCGATGGCGCCCGAGCCCTCGACGAGCAATTGTTCGTGGGCGGTCAGCCAGCGCACGGCCTGCCAGACGTCGGCTTCGGGCACCACCAGGATATCGTCGATCAGGGTCTGGGCAAGCTCAAAGGGCAGGCGGCCGAAACCGCCGGCCAGTCCGTCGCAGATGGTGGGCCGGGCCGGGTAGGTTTCGTAGAGCCGGTCGTGCAGGAGGGAGAGAAAGGCGGCTGGCGAGGCGTTGGGCTGGACGCCGATGATGTGGATGGCGGGGTTAAGGGCCTTGGCGACGAGGGCAATACCGGCAATGAGGCCGCCGCCGCCCACGGGGACGAGCAAAGTGTCGGCCTCGGGCAGGTCTTCCAGGATCTCCAGTCCCACCGTGCCCTGACCGGCGATGACCGTGGGGTCGTCATAGGCGGAGAGGTAGAGGGCGCCGGTTTCGTGGGCGTGGGCCACGGCCAGGGCGTGGGCGGCGTCATAGTCGTCGCCTTTCTGGCGCACCTGGCAGCCAAAAGTCTGGAGGTGGTTGACTTTGGCCTGGGGGGCGTTGGTGGGCACAAAGATGGTAATGGGGCCGCAGCCCAACGCCTGACCGGCAAAGGCCACGCCCAGACCGTGGTTGCCCGCCGAAGCGGTGACCAGGCCCCGGGTTCGCTCCTCGGGCGAGAGAGACGCCACTTTGGCCAGGGCGCCGCGGATTTTGAAGGAGCCGGTTCGCTGCCAACACTCCAGCTTCAGGTAGGCTTGGGCGCCGGAGGCGCGGCTGAGGAGGGGCGAGGGTAGCAACGGGGTGCGGGCGATGTGTTGGCCAATGGCCTGTCGGGCGGACAAAACGTGAGGCAGGGTGGTCATGGGCTCCATGCTCCTTTCGCTCTGTGGGCCGCAGGGCGCTCGTTGGGAGCCGGGCGCGCCCCGACGGCGGCTGGGGCCATTATAAATCAAAGCAGGGCGGCGGGCAAGTGGGTGTTCCTGCCGGGCCAGGGCAGACCACTCCCCTCCGGTTCGTTGTCCTGGGGATCTGGGTGGGCAGGAGCACCCACAAGGGGTGCCCCGTTTGCAGTTGCGAGTGTTATGGCTTGGTACAAAAGGACTTTGCCAAGGCCGTGCTACCCATCTGCACCCCGATTGACATTCGGGATCGTTCGTGATACAAGGGGAATGCAAACCCGCCCAGGACGGCTATGGCAGCCCCATCTACCCTACCGCCACTGGCCGTGACCAATCGCGGGGATAGGTTTTGCGTCCGGCCCCCGTGGCTGGGCCCACAGGTTATCGTCGACCGTTGGCACACGGTCCTGGCAGAACTGGCTGCCAGGCCATTCCACAGCATCGTGGAAGGGAGGTGATGGCCGAACACTCTTCTTGCAGTCATGCCTGATCACAGTCACCATAGATAGGATGCACCCTCAACAAGGAGGAAGATCATGCGTGTCAGACAGTGGATCGCGGTTTTCGTGCTGATGACGCTGAGTGTATCTCAGGTGCGTTGATCACATACTGCGGACACCCACGATTGGACGACCAGCGCCTGCTCGCCGTCCCGGCAGGCCCTATCCTGAAGGCGCTGGGAGGGGGTACGATCCGGCGCGACCTTTGGCAGGTACCACGGCTGTTGGGGCCATGGTGCGCGCATTTGCGTTGGCGCGCAAACGATGGTACCATGAGGACAGCTTTCCAAAGGGAGGAATCGGACCCGACGTCATGTCCAAGAAACGGACGTCCACGCCCAATCCCCCGGCAGACCCGGCCCGGGCGCATCGTTTGCTCAGCCGGGGAGCCCAACTGTTGGCCGAGGGCAGGGCCCGCGAAGCCCTCGCCCCGCTGCAGCATGCCCACCGGTTCGACGTCGACGATGTGCCGACGCTGATCAACCTGGGGGGCGCCTATGTGATGACGGGTCAGCACAAGCGGGCCCTCCCGCTGTTGGAGCGGGCCCGCGATGCCGAGCCCGACAATAGCATGGTCTGGATCAACTTGGGCGCCGCTTACCTGGGCAATCCGCTGCTGTCGACGGCCCGGCAACAGGACCGGGCCATCGCCGCTTTTGAGCGCTCTCTGGAGCTGAACCCAACGGCGCCCAGCGTCCACTATAACCTGGGCCTCATCTACGTCGACCGGGGCGACGCGGTCCGGGCCCGGGCGGCCTTTGAACAGGCGTTGCGGGTGGACCCGCAGGATCAGGACGCCCGCGGCTGGCTGGCCCGCCTGGATCAGCGGAAAGAGGGAGGGGAAGATGAGTGAGACTCGGCCGCCTGGGATGGGCCTGACGTTCCTCTTGCTGGCGGGAGGAATTCTGCTTCTGGCAGGGGGGTTGGTGTTCCTGTGCGCGGCGAGCGAGGGGATAGCCAGCCGCTTTCTGGTGGCGTTGGTGTTGTTGGTCCTTGGCGCCGGTCTGTCGGCCTGGGCCGGGCTGCGCTGGCGCCGAATCCGAGACCTGGCGCCCGATGTGGTGGAGGGCCGGATCGTGGCTCTGGCCGATGCCCACGACGCCGAATTGGCGTTGAGCCAGATCCTGAGCGATCTGCGCCTTCCCGAGGAGGTGGCCCGCGGCGCCCTGACGCGCCTGGAGGCTCAGGGCCTGGTCCGCCCGGAGCGGCGCGAGGAGCGCGTGGTGTTCACCTTCCCCGGGCTGCGCGAGAGCAAGGTGGTCCGCCGCTGCGCCTACTGTGGCAGCGAGTACAGTGTGCGCCAGCCGCTGCACAAATGCCCCAACTGTGGGGGGCACCTGGAGATTGTCAAGACGTAGCTTCGACAAGAGGGGATATTGGGATGCCTCGCCCGCCACGGTGGGGCAGTACCCCGATAATGGGGCGCCCGCGAGGGGCGCCCCTCCTGATCCTCACCTGCGGCTGCCGATCAGGGTGGTCTGTGGCGGGCGAGGCATCGCCAGAAAGGTCGGGGGGGACGCCGGTGGTTGCGGCAGACGATGTGGGCTGCGCGGCCCAACCCCTGCGGCGATGCCGTCGCCCCTGCAGATCTCATCCCGAGCCCACCGCGGTACGCCGGGTCGGGCTGGCCGGTCGTCGGAACCTATTTGTAGCTGTTGAGCACCTTCATGTAATTGGCGCGCTCGAAAGCGGCCGGCTCGGCCACCGACTTTTGGCTCATGCTGCCCTTCATCTGCTCGATCGAGTCGTACTCGTGTTCTTCCATCCACTGCGCAATGCCCTGCAGCAGGTCGTCGATCTTGCCGACACCCTCTTTGAGGAGTACCGAGCAGACGTTGGCCACGTCGGCGCCGGCCATGACGGCCTTGAGGACGTCCTCGGGGGTGTGGATGCCGCTGGTGAGGGCCATCGAACAATCCAGGTGACCGTAGAGAATGGCGATCCAGCGCAGCGGCAGCCGCATTTCGATGGAGCTGCTCAGTTGCAGGTTGGGCGTGACCTCCAGCTTTTCCAGGTCGAGGTCGGGCTGGTAAAAGCGGTTAAAGAGCACCAGGGCGTCGGCGCCTTCGGCGTCCAGCATCGAGGCCATGTGGGGTAGGGCGCTAAAGTAGGGGCTGAGCTTCATGGCCACTGGGACGCCGATGTGCTGCTTGACGTCTTTGAGCAGCTTGACATAGAGATCTTCCACGTCGTAGCTCATCAGGTGAAAGCCGGTGGGAATAAAATAGACGTTCAACTCGATGGCATCGGCGCCCGCTTCTTCGAACCGTTTGGCGTAGCGGGTCCAGCCGCCGCGGCTGATGCCGTTGAGGCTGGCGATGATGGGAACATCCACGGCCTCTTTGGCCTTGCGAATCAGGTCCAAATAGTCCTCCGGGCCGCGGCGATACTCGAGGGATGCCGGAAAGTAGGTCAGGGCCTCGGCAAAGCTGTCGGTCCCGTGCTCCAAAAAGTGGTCCAGCGCCTCGGCCTCGAACTCGATCTGCTCTTCGAACAGGGAGTGCAGGGTGATGGCCGCTGCGCCGGCCTCTGCCATCCGTTGAATCGTGTCCAGGTCACTGGACAGGGGTGAGGCGGAAGGGACGATTGGGTTCTTGAGCTTGAGACCCATATAGGTCGTGGTAAGGTCGATCATGGTTGTTCCTTTCTCATGGTGGAGGGCATGGGCCGGGCGGCCCTGCCCCACGCCCGTGGTCGGACCCGGGCCCAAAATGGTCGATGGGACGATAGAGGGCGAAGGGAGATGGAGTGGTCTCCCTTCGCCCTGAGTGCCGTTTAGCGCTGGCTATAGTCGAGGGAAGCGAGCTGCTCGTAGTGGCG
>CAYVLO010000311.1:0-4569 GCA_964452125.1 uncultured Anaerolineaceae bacterium
CGTGTCACCGGTTCCTTGGGACAGCGCTGGACCTCCTTGCCCTGTTCCATGAGGGCGAGGGCCTTGTGCCAGGAGGTCCAGCGCTGGCCCAAGGAACCGGTGACACGCAGCTCTTTGTAGGCGATACGGTCAAAGCTCAGCTCAAAGGGGCCGGAAAAGAGGCCGATTTGGGTGTATTGACCGCCGCGGCGGGTGAGGTCCAGGCCCAACCTCGCGGCTGGGGGGGCGCCTGCACACTCGAGGAACACGTCGGCGCCCTGATGGGCCGTCAGTCCGTATACCAGTTCGTGGATGTCTTGGGCGCCCAAATCTACGGTCTGATCGGCGCCCAACTGGCCGGCCAACGCCAGGCGCTGAGCGTCTTGGGCGGTGCCGCACAGGATGGCATAGCCTCCGGCTGCTTTGACCAACTGGAGGCATAGCAGGCCGATGGGCCCCGGGCCGGTGATAACCACCAGGTCGCCCGCCGAAATGGTGGTTAGCTCCAACACGGCATGGACGCAGCAGGCCAGCGGCTCGGTGAGCGCACCAGCACCAAAGTCCACGTTGGCGGGCAGCAGGTGGACTTGGTGTTGGTAGACCACACAGTAACGGGCAAAGCAGCCGTCAAAGGCATAGCCGAGGACGTCGCGGTCGGCGCACATGTTATAGTGGCCCATGCGGCATTGGAGGCAGACCCCACAGGATCGGGCGGTCGTCTCGCAGGTCACCCGGTCGCCGACAGACAGGCCCTCGACGCCGCTGCCCAGCTCGGTGATCACGCCCGAGAATTCGTGGCCCATGATGACCGGGGGCTTGATGGCGATGGCAATTTCGTCGTGGTAGATGTGAAGATCGGAGCCACACACACCGGCCATCTCGACTTTGACTTGAACCTGACCTGGGCCAGGACGTGGTTCTTCCACCTGGCGGATTTCGACGTGGCCTGCCCCACGCGCATATTTGACGATGGCTTGCATGGATAGCCTCCTTGACTAGAACGGTGTGGGGCCATTGTACGTCACTATGAGCGGGCTGTCAATCCGGGCAAAGAGATGGGGAGCGAGGGCGGGGGTATCCGTGTAGCGCCCCAAGAGGGATGTCTTTTGAGGGCACCTGTATGGCACGCTGTTGTCGACATAAAGCAGGATGAGCCTCAGATCGGCACAAGGAGGTGGATGGCAGCTTGGAGAATTTGACAGCCGGGGGAGCCTGTGGTAGAATTTCGGTGGTTCGGTGAATCGATAATCGGTTATCGAATGGTTGAGACATCGGACCGATTTCTACAAGCAGGTTCTCTAATCTCCTTACATCTTTTTTCGTATGCCTGCCAGGGCCAGTCAGGTTGGACTTGTGTTGATAGGTTGGGGCCCCAATGGCAGGGGCAGAGAGGAGGGCAGTAGCATAAGACTTTGACAGGCAGGCTTTCGTTTGCGTTCAAATAGGCATTTGACGAGAAATGGAGGGTTACCTCATGAGAGAAGTCAGTTACTATGCGCCGGCGAATGTCGGCGAAGCGGTAAAGCTACTGGCCGAGTTGGGTGGTAATGCAGCAGTCCTCGCCGGTGGCACGGACTTGGCCCCGGAGTTGAACTACTACGATGCAAAACCGGGTGCGTTGCTGTACATCGGCAATTTGGGTCTGAGCTACGTCAAGGAAGAGGACGGGAAGCTGGTCATCGGTGCGGGAACGACCATCGCCCAGTTGCTCGCCAACGATCTGATCGCCAAAAAGCTGGACGTGGTGGCCCAGGCCGCGGCAACCCATGGCAGCCCTGCTATCCGAACGGCGGCGACCATTGGCGGCAACCTCTGCCAGGCCTCGCCGGCAGGCGATGCAATCCTGCCCCTCATGGTTTCCGACGCCGAGCTGGTTTTGGCCAGCGCCAAAGGCGAGCGGGTTGTGGCCATCAAGGACTTTTTCACTGGACCTGGCGAATCGGTTCGAAACCCCGATGAGTTGCTCATCGAGATCCGCGTTCCCTTGCTGGCAGGCAAGGCCGCCTTTGCAAAACTGGGGCGCCGCAAGGCCCAGGTTCTCGCTATCGTGTCTGCGGCTGTACGGCTGGAGATCGAGGGTGGTGTGTGCAAGAACGCCCGCATTGCCATTGGGTCCATGGCGCCGACGCCCGTCCGTTGCACCAAGGCCGAAGCGCTGATCGTAGGCAAGAAGGTGGATGAGGCCTTGATCGCCGAATGCGCTGCCCAGGCGATTGCCGAATGCTCGCCCATTGACGACCAGCGCGCCACAGCCTGGTATCGCAAAGAGGCGGGGACCGCACTGGTCGCTCGGGTTTTAGCCCGAGCCGCTGGTGTATAGAGGGAGCAAGGAGGCGAATCAACCATGAAACATATCCTTTCCTTTACCCTGAATGGCGTTCCGACCGATGTCCTGGTCACGCCGACCGAGACTCTGCTCGACGTCTTGCGCGAAAAGCTGGGCGTAACCAGCCCCAAGCGCGGCTGCGACGATGGCGACTGCGGCGCCTGCACGGTCTTGCTGAACGGTGAACCCGTCCGGTCCTGCCTGACCATTGCCTTGACGGTTGCCGGCAAAGAGGTCTTTACGACCGAAGGGTTGACGCCCGGCGCAGAGCTGCATCCCCTTCAGAAGGCCTTCTATGAACTTGGTGCCTTCCAGTGTGGCTTCTGCACCCCTGGGATGCTGATGAGCGCCAAGGCTTTGCTGGACCACAACCCGAATCCCAGTCGCATGGAGATCCGGGAATATATGTCCGGCAACCTGTGTCGCTGCGGGAGCTACGACGAATTGATCGAAGCCATCCAGGCAGTGGCCGCTGGCGAGTATAAGGAGTAGGAACCATGACAGAATATGTAGGTCAGTCTATGCCGCGGTACGATGGCATTGGGCAGGTGACCGGCAAAACCATGTTCGTCGATGATTTTGTCTTGCCGGGCATGCTGTATGCCAAAGCGGTTCGCAGTCCGGTGCACAAGGGCATTGTTCGTAAGATCGACCTATCGGCGGCGCTGAAAGTGCCGGGTGTGGTCGGCGCCGTTACGGCCGAAGACATCCCCGGCATCAACCTGTATGGGGCGTGCATGGACCAGCCGGTGCTGGCCAATGAGCACGTCCGCTTTAAAGGTCAAGAGATGGCGGCGATCGTGGCGGTGGACGATGACGCCTGTGCCGAAGCCCTCGCCAAGGTCAAGCTGGATATCGAGGAACAAGAACCTGTCTTTGACATGTTCAAGGCGATCGAGCCCGACGCGCCTCTGGTGCGTCCCGATTCGACCAGCAACCTGTGGGAGTATGAGCCCGGCGTGACCACCCGTGTCATCAAAATCGGTGACATCGAAAAGGGTTTGGCCGAAGCCGACGTAATCGTCGAAGGGCGGTATATGACGGGCGAGCAGGATCATGCCTCCATGGAGCCGATGGTTTCGGTGGCCTATCTGGATGAGGCGGGCCGGTTGGCGGTTCACACCACCAGCCAGTGCCTCTACTTCCAGTTGGGCCAATTGGCGGCGGTCTGGGGTCTGCCCATGAGTAAGATCCGCTACATCGGTGGCGTCGTGGGCGGTGGATTCGGTGGCAAGAACCATCCCCACACCGATCACATCTCGGGCTTGGCGGCGCTCAAGTTCCGCAAACCGGTCAAATATCGGTACTCTCGTCGCGAAGACCTGCTCTATTCGACCAAGCGCGGTGTCTTTATCATCGACTACAAGACTGGTGTCAAGAAAGACGGTCGCCTGACGGCCAACTACATGCACATGTGGCACGATGCCGGCGCATTCGGTGGGTTTTCGCCCTATGGTACCGAGAAATGTGGCATGTTCGCTTCCGGTCCCTATTGGATCCCGAACATCCACTTGGACGCCCACACGGTGATGACCAACAAGGCGGGTTCCAGCTCGATGCGCGGTTTTGCCATCATGAATGGCCAGTTCCCCATCGAAATGCAAATGAGCAAGATCGCCGAGAAACTTGGCATGGACCAGTGGGAACTGCGGTTTATCAATGCCTGGCGTGATGGGGACATCGGTGCGTCGCGCTATGTGGTCCAGGGAGCGGGTGCGTTGGAGGCCATGAAGCAAGCTGCCAAATTGGCCGGCATCGAATTGCCCGAGCATCTCCTGGCGATGAGTTCACGAAAGAGGTAGGCGCTATGAAAAAGAAAGGTGTCGGGATGGCTTGTGTCCTGCATCCCACCGGTAACAAGGGAGCGGGCGACCCCAGCAATGCTGCAATCCAGCTAAAGCCGGATGGTACGCTTGTCTTGTTGGTGGGTGCGGTCGATCTCGGACAAGGTTCGACGACGATCCTGCGACAGTTTGCGGCCGATGCGATGGAAGTGCCCATCGAGACCATCTTTGCCAGCAACTTTGCCGATGACTTTGCCCCTCTGAGCCTGGGCAGCTTTGCCAGTCGCGTGACGCTCATCGATCCGCACGCCGTGGAAAATGCGGCCGAGGACCTGAAGAAAAAAGTCCGCGAATATGCGGCCAACCTCCTGGAAGCCCACCCGGATGACGTCGAGTATTCCGAGGGCAAGGTGTACGTCAAGGGCGCGCCCGAAGGCCCGCAATTGACCCTGGCTCAGATAGGTGGCGCTTCCATGATGG
>CAYVLO010000312.1:0-4557 GCA_964452125.1 uncultured Anaerolineaceae bacterium
GGCGAAGGTTTCTTTGCTCGCAACTTGTCCAAGAAGCCCATCGTTTGAATTTTCTCCTCTAATGACAAAGGGCCAAGAAGAGCACATTGCCCCCCTTGGCCCTGCTCCCTGCATAGGGGATCTAGTTGGTTACAGGTATCCCAAAGCCGTCAGCCGGGCTTCGATCTCGGCTTCCTCGTCCTCGGTATAGGCCGCGTCCTTGCTCTCCTGGGCCAGGGGCGCATAGCCGAGCTCTTCGAGCTTGCTCATGATCTTGGCCAGGCTCTCTTCGATCGTCTCGGCGCCCGAATCGATCCGTACGTCGGGGTTCTCGGGTGCTTCATAGGGATCCGAGATTCCGGTAAAGTTCTGAATCTCGCCAGCGAGGGCTTTTTTATAGAGGCCTTTGACGTCGCGGGCCATGAGGGTTTCCAACGGCGCGTAGCAATAGACCTCGACAAAGTTGCCTACTTCCTTTTTGACGTTGGCCCGCACCTCGCGATAGGGCGAGATGAACGAACAAAGGACCGCCACCCCGTTGCGGGTGAGCAGCTTGGCGACAAAGGTGACGCGCTCGATGTTCTTGTCGCGGTCTTCTTTAGAGAATCCCAGATCGCGGGTCAGGCTCTGGCGCACAATGTCGCCATCCAGCCGCTCGACCTTGAGCCCGCGCTCTTTGAGCATCTTTTCCAAAGAGATCGCCAGCGCCGTCTTGCCAGCGCCCGACATGCCGGTGAACCAAACCGTTACGCCTTTTTGTTCCATGTTGTTCCTCCTGGCTCCGCACCCGACAACGGCTGGGTTACAGAGCGAATGAATGTCCTTGCATTTCTGCCGGGAGCGGCAGGTTCATTGCATCGAGAATGGTGGGGGCCACGTCCATCAGGTGGCGCCTGGGACCCTGGCCCTGTCCCCCAGTTCGAGGATCGTAATAGATGTAGAGACCCTGTTGGGCGTGGTTGGCATCGTCGGGGCCGGTATCGTTCTCAAAGGTGTAGATCGAGTTCAATCCCAGGCTGCCCACCGAGCGCCAGTTCAGATCGCCAAAGTAGACGATGAGATCGGGGGCGATGTTGTTCACCTTGCGGTAGATCTCCTGGGGTTTGTAGGCGACCGAGCCGATGTTGCGTCCCTCAGGGTCGGTGATGGTGGCAATGCGCGCCGCGAGTTCATCGCGGACCCGCTCATAGTCGGCCGGGTCGATGATGCCCTCGGGTTCGCGCCCCTTGACGTTCAAAAAGAGCCGGGCATAATAGCCGCCCGATCCCCAGGCCAGCGTCCGAGACCAATCCACCTCGCACTTTTCCAGGGGAACCACCGTCTCGGGCTCGTACTCCAGCGCCAAGTACCCCTCTTGCTTGAGCCACTCGTTGAAGCAGATGCCGCCGAGCATCGGTTTGCCGCCGTGATCTGAGACGACGAGCACGGCTGTATCATCATCGAGCAACGCCAGGCGTTCGCCAATCTGCCGATCGAGGTGAACATAGTAATCGCAGATGGCGTTTTCGTAGGGGTTGCCGGGCTGATATTTGGGGTGCCGCTCGTCAAAGAACTTCCAAAAGCCGTGGTGTATGCGATCGACGCCCATGTCGACGTGCATAAAGAAATCCCAGGGCTTGGTCGTCATCAGATGCTTGACCACCCGGTCGTGTTTGTCCGACAGGGCATAGATCTGCTCGAGCAGATAGTCCTTGTTCTCGGTGCGGAACTGGGGCACATCGAGCATGTATTCGCCGTCAACCAAGGCCTCGATCTCGGCCTTGAGCGATGCCGGATAGGTGTACTCGCTGCGGGTACTCGGCGTCAAAAAGCTAGAGATCATGCAGCCGTGGACCGGGGTGACGGGGTAGGTTTGGGGTACACCAGCGACCACTATGTCTTTGCCGGCCCGCGAAAGAATATCCCACACCCGATCGACCTGAACCGAGCGAGCCGTGGCGATGGACATGCGCTCGTAGCTATAGTCGGCCCGATTGCGAAAGCCATAGAACCCCAACTCGCCGGGATCGCGGCTGCTCAACATCGAACTCCAGGCCGGCACGGTGATAGCGGGGATGGTGCTGGTCAGCTCGCCAAAGGTGCCGCCCGCCATGAGGCGGCTCAGGTTTGGCAGACGGTCGCGCCAGCGATCAAACACCAACGTCGGCTCGGCGCAGTCGAGACCGATCACAAAGACGTTCAACGGATCTCTCTCCAGAACCCGGTCCTAGTCCTGGTTCTCAGCGGGGTGCTGCTTGGAGCGGATGCCGTCCATTAGCACCTTGGAGACCTCGGGCCGGGTAAACTCTTCGGGCAGCATCTCGCCGCGCTCGAGCATCTCCCGCACCTGGGTGCCACTGAGGTTCACCCAGTTCTCCGGGCTGTGGGGGCAGGTCTTGGCGCTGACCACCATGCCGCACTTTTTGCAAAAGAAGGTATAGTCAAAGAACAGCGGCGTGATCCCCAATTCGCCCGGCTCGAACTCGTCAAAGATATAGTGGGCATCGTAGGTGCCATAGTATTTGCCCACGCCGGCATGGTCGCGACCGACGATAAAGTGGGTGCAGCCATAGTTTTTGCGGGCGATGGCGTGAAAGATGGCCTCGCGCGGGCCTGCGTAGCGCATGGCTGCAGGAAAGACGCCCAGCAACACGCGGTCGGCAGGATAGTAATCGCGCAGGATGGCCTGATAACTCTCGATTCGCACGTCAGCCGGGATGTCGTCGGCCTTGGTCTCACCGACCAGGGGGTGCAAAAAGAGCCCATCCACGATTTCCAGGGCGGTCTTTTGGATATATTCGTGCGCCCGGTGGATGGGATTGCGTGTCTGAAAGGCGACCACTCGTCGCCAGCCCCGCGCCGCGAACATGCGGCGGGTTTGGGCCGGCTCGTGGCGCAGTTCGGGAAACTCGATGGTCTTGGGGCCATTGAGCATAAAGACCTCGCCGCCCAAGAGCCAGTCGCCCTGACGATGGAGGCGGGCCACACCCGGGTGGGCGTCTTCGGTGGTCTTGTACACCTCACGGGCCTCGCGTTCCTTGTCGGCCTTGAACTTTTCGGCGATGGTCATGATGCCCATCAGATGGTCGCCCTCCATGAGGGCGATCTCCTGGCCTTCCTTGAGCCCGTCTGCGTCATCGCCAACAGGCAACGTAACCGGAATGCTCCAGGGCAGCCCGTTGGTAAGGCGCATGGTATCGATGGTGGCATTGTACTCGTCGTTGGTCATAAAGCCCGTCAACGGGCTAAAGGCGCCAATGGCGATCATTTCCAGGTCCGAAACACCCATGGGCGTGAGCTGGATCTGCGGAAAAGACTGGGCGCGATCCAGGGCAGCCTCACGCAGGGCGCCCCGCAGGACACGATTGATCAATTGTCCGCCGTGAGGCGGAATGCTGCCAACAACTCGAGACATGGTTGTACTCCCTGTAAAAGGTGTTCGCTCGGGTACGAGCCAAAACAAAAGCATGAATCGCATGACGGCTGGATCCATGCGCAGGAATTCTATCAAAAAGGACCCCCTTTGTCAATTCAATGGAGGCAGCAGGAGAGGGTGATCATCCAGTTGGACATAAGCGATGGATGTGCTATAATGGCGCCAGAGAGGGGATAGAAAACGATGGGATCGTTGGTCACCGACAAGGGCGTGTTGCACTTTGAGATGATTGGCCGGGGACAGCCCCTGATCTTGCTCCATTGTTGGATCGGTTCGTGGCAGTTCTGGCGCGACACCATGGAATTCCTGGTCGCCCATGGGGACTATCGCATCTATGCTCTCGATTTTTGGGGCTTTGGCGAGTCGGAGCGCCAGGAGGATCGGCCCCACGAAGCCTATGCCATCCCCAGCTTTGTGTCGATGGTCCAGCAGTTCATGAATCAGATGGGCATCAAATCCACCTCGGTCTTTGGCCATTCGATGGGGGGCACCGTGGCCTTGAGCCTGGCGCTGGCGGGCCCCAACCGCGTGCAAAAGGTGGCCGTCGTCGGTTCCCCAATCGATGGGCGTTCGCTCAGCCTTTTGCTCAAACTCTCGGGCCGGCACTGGATCGCCCGGCTCCTTTGGTCCTTTCCTCCCGTCCTCGACTTTATCATGTGGGGCTATTCGCCCGGCATTGCCCGAGATCGACAGAACATCTATCGAATGACGCGCGACACCCTATCTCAGGCGACTATGTTTTCCTTTTCGCGCAGCATCGGTTCCCTGCGCCGCACCGATCTTACACCGCAGCTTACCCGACTCACGATGCCTACCATGGGAATCTATGGCAAAGGCGACATGGTGGTCAATCCCAACCAGGCCGACCTGATGGCCCATCACGTTCGCCATGCCCAGGTGGAGCGATTCGAGGACTCGCGCCACTTTCCCATGCTGGACGAGCGGGATCGGTTCAACCACACCCTCTTAAAGTTCTTGCAGCAATAAGCCCGACACGGAGCCATGCGGCTGGGTCCCTGGACGTGCAGCCACCGTGCGACCCATCCCGAGATCCCAATCGGGATTTTTTGTCTTTGACAAAAGCCGATGGTGATGTTAGAATCTGCCTCATGAGCGCAGACACGTTGCCACTGTTGATCATGACCGGGGCCGGCGAAGGCAGC
>CAYVLO010000313.1:0-4525 GCA_964452125.1 uncultured Anaerolineaceae bacterium
CGCCCCAACGCTTTTGGAGTACAATACAGGGGCGGGCGATCCAGGGAGGGACTATCCGTAAAGGAGTCGGGAGGATAGACGATGTTAATCACAAATGGAACGCTGGTGACGATGGGCGCGCCCAACGAGCTTTTGCCCGGGGGGGCGTTGTACATTGAGGGCGAACAGATCCAGGACATGGGGCCCAGCGCCGAACTGGAGGCCCGATATCCAAAGGCCGAACGCCTCGACGCCCAAGGCATGCTGGTGATGCCGGGCGTGATCTGCGCCCACACCCATTTTTACGGCGCCTTTGCGCGAGGCATGGCCCTGGGCGGCGAGCCTGCCGCCAATTTCCCCGAAATCCTGGAAAAGCTGTGGTGGCGGCTGGACAAAACCCTGCGGCCCGAGGACGTGGCCCAGAGTGCGCTGCTGTTCCTGGTGGACGCCATCCGGCATGGAACCACCACGCTGCTCGATCATCATGCCAGCCAGAGGCACATCGGCGGCAGCCTGGATCAGATCGCCGCGGCCATCGACCAGGCCGGTGTGCGGGCCTGCCTCTGTTACGAAGTGACGGACCGCGACGGCAAGGAGGCGACCGAAGCGGGCATTGCCGAGAACGTGCGCTTTATCCACGAGGCCCGCCGGCGGCAAGCCGGCGGCGACCATCACCTGGCGGCTACCTTTGGCTTGCACGCCTCCATGACCCTTTCCGACGAGACCCTGCAGGCTTGTGTGCAGAGCGCCGAACCCCTCGGCGTCGGCTTTCACGTCCACGTGGCGGAGGATCAGGCCGATGTCCGGGAGACCCTGCGCCTCAGCGGGTTGCGCGTGGTGGAGCGATTGCACGAGGCCGGGATCTTGGGACCCAAAACCCTGGCCATTCACTGCGTGCATGTGGACCGCCTGGAGGTGGACATTCTGCACGATACCAAGACGATGGTGGTGCACAACCCTCGCTCCAACATGAACAATGCCGTCGGGACCGCCGACGTGCCCTGGATGCTCAAGCGGGGCATTCCTGTGGGTCTGGGCAACGATGGCTTTTCGAACAACATGTTCACCGAAATGGCCGCCGCCTACCTTGTGCACAAACAGGCCACGGGCGACCCTCGCACCCTGGGCGCCGACCAGGTGATGGACATGGCCTGGAAGAACAACGCCCGCATCGCCCAGACCTTTTTCCCGGGGCTGGGTCCGCGTTTTGGAACGTTGGCCAAGCAGGCGCCTGCCGATGTGATCCTGGTTCACTATGATCCGCCCACCCCCTTGACGGCTGGGGGGTTCCCCTGGCACATGATCTTTGGCATCGACGGCACCGGCGTCGATACGACCATCGTCGGCGGCCGGGTGCTGATGCGCCACGGCGAGCTGACCACCCTGGACGAGGCGTCCATCATGGCTCAGGCTCGGGACTTGGCGGCCAAGGTGTGGAAGCGGATCTAGCGCCCGAGGGGCGCCGTGGCTGTGAATTCAGGGTTGATCTTTTGGGAGTGCGCATGACCGACGACAAGCAAGCCATCATCGTACACAAGAATCGGAAACGTGCTTTTTGGGCCCTGGTGATCATTGCCTTTTTCGTGCCCATCAGCGCCTGGCTGATCTACATGGGGTTGCAGCCGGGGAGGCCCGACATGGGGTGGTCCTTGGTCCTGTTTGGCGGGCTGGGGCTGGTCACCTTTTCGGCCAGCGCCTACCTGATCCTTCGGACCGTGCGGGCCCCCTGGCATCTACGGCTCACGCCCGAGCACTTTTGTCTCTACACCCCCACCTACGATCTGGAGGTGCCGTGGGATCGCATCGTCGGCATCGGGGTGGATGAGGTCAATCGCCGCGAGGGCTGCGTGCTCCTGTTCGACGACCTGCCCGCCATCGCCGGGTCTGCCCGCTTTCATGAGCCTGTAAAAAGGCCCGACGCGATCCACAACGCCGAGATGATGCGCACCCGCATGAAAGAAAACTATGAGGCCTGGGGCTATCATCTGGGCCTTCCCGGGCGGATTCTGGAGATGGGGCCGGACGAATTGGCCGCCCTGCTGAGCCGGGCGCGCACGGGCGAGCTTTGGCAGAATGGGGAGGGGCAAAAATGAAAGGATGGTGGCAGCGGCTGAGCGGGCCGGTGAAAGTTGGGCTGGTGGCGGGCGCCCTGGGCGCTCTGTTGACGGTGATTGGGTTGCTCCTGGGCCACCTGGCCCCCCTGACGGCGCGCTCCCTGTTCCTTGGCGTCTTGCTGGGGGGCGGGTCGTGGGGGCTGGTGAGCTGGGCCATCGCCTCGGCCGCAGTGGATGCCACCGCCGAATCCCCCGACCACCCTTCCCGGGACTAAAGGCCGCGATGACGAGGGTTTGCCGTGGCTCTTGATGACAGGTTGTTTTCTGCAACAGGGCGCGCCGGTTCGCTCGATCCGCCGGGAGCCCAATGAATGGCTTTTCCAGTCACAGACCGTTCCAAAAATATCCATATTTGCAGAGAGAGGTAGAACATGAAAGCATGCATTGAGAATGGCAAGTTCGGTCGGATGTTGGCCCTGGGGGCAGTGGCTGTTGCCACGCTCCTGGCCCTTTTCCTGGCTGCGGCGACCCCCGGGGTGGCCGCGGTTCATGCGGCGAATCCAGGACCCCACGAGTGGCTCCTGGCTGCTGTGAACGATGGCGCTTTGAGTGTCGTGGATACGTCGATGGACGTGGTCTACGGGCCGTTCCTGTCAGGGGAACTCGGCAGTGCTGGGGGAGGTCTGTTCGACGTGGCGGTTACCCCAGACGGCAAGACGGCGCTGGTCTCCAACTTTGGCGACTCTGCGGTGTATTTTGTGGATGTGTCCAACCCGATAAGTCCCTCCGTCATCACCTCGGTGACGCTGTCGATGTTTGCCGAAGACATTGCCATCGACCCCCACGGCGAATTCGCTCTGGTCACCGATGGTGGCTTTTCCTACGTGATCGACGTCATCGACCTGATCTCCAGGACGTTGGCCTACTCGGTCACTCTGCCGTCGTATGGCGCTCAAGCGGTGGACATTGCCGACGATGGCACGGTCGTCACCGTGGATTACTTTGCCAGCGTGGTCCAATCCCTCTATCCCGACGCGTCGGGCCACCTGACGGTGACGGGTATCTACACATTTGCCCTTCCGTCGGCAAGTCTTTCCACCGCCAGCATGGGCGCGGCCCTCTTGTCTGAGGAATCCGAGCCTGCCTGGCAGACTCGGGACGAGAACGATAGGCAAGTGCAAGCAGTGAGCGCGGAGGAACTCTTTTACCCTCGCCCGGTCAATGTGGCCATTGCCCCCGATGGGCAGACCGTCATCGTGCCGGGAGTCAGTGCCTACGGCACGCCGACGGACACGCTCTATGCTTTGGGAGTCTACAAGATTCTCGAACCCGGCGTCCTGACGTTTACCCAGGCCCTCATAGGATTGCCGCGGGCCGCCCAGTCGGTTGCGTTCAGCACGGACGGCAAAAAGGCGTACCTATCGGGCAACGGAGCAGTGATGGAGGAGTATGACTACAACCGCCTGATGGTTCTGGATATTCTCGGACCAGGACAGGCCCAATTGGCTAGCGACAACGCGGCAGATTTCCCGCGTCTCACCAGTTCGCAACTTTTTGGCGTGGATACGATTGCTGTGGCGAGCGGCAAAGCCTACATGGGCTATCCGACGTTGAGTGGCGCGAGGAACGATCTGCGGGTGGTAAACCTCTCGGACTATGGCGTCAGGAGCTTGACCATGCCCGGGATCGTTGCCGGCGTGGCTGCCATTCCCACAAACAGGGTCTACCTGCCTCTCATCGTCAGAAACGACATGTAGCGGGCGCGCTGACAGAGTGTCGCTTTGGTTTTTTCATGCCTGCCGCGAGTACTCTCGCGCACAAGCGGGCATCTACGGACCCCCAATTGCACGGAGGTGACGGCCGATGGCAGGGGCGCCCCTCGTGGGCGTCCTCTGCGCATCAAGTTAAGGACTGTAAAAGAAGGGAAAGCTTATCAGCCTGCGTCATGCCCGCGAAAGCGCCTGCGTACACGCAGGCAGCATCCATGCTTTGTCGGAAGGGTGTGGACCCCCGCTTTCGCGGGGGTGACGGCCCTGTTTGGTCGCTGCAAGGCTTTCCGTCGAGCTTCTTGCGAACTCGGGCACCTCTTTATTGCGTTTCAAAACACTTGGCGTGATACGTATGGTGCGCCCCTCGTGGTCGCCCGATTTCTGGGCACCTTGACGGCGACGTCCCTACCATCGATTCCTCTGCCCCCCGAACGCGCCCAGGGTCCGTTTGATTTCCTTTGGCTTTTCGAGTATAATGGGCCGGTGAAAAGAGATCGTGAGAACCGAGGGATAGTGAGTAGATATGTCCGGTGAGAATCGAGAATTGAGTTACGGCGGGCAGGCGGTGATGGAGGGCGTGATGATGCGCGGCTCCAAAGCCATGGCCGTCGCTGTGCGCCGTCCGGACGGCGAGATCGAATTGCACTCTGAGCCGCTGAACGCTTTTATCTATTCAGGCTCGATCAGCAAAATCCCCTTTCTGCGGGCCCTGACCAGCCTGTG
>CAYVLO010000314.1:0-4505 GCA_964452125.1 uncultured Anaerolineaceae bacterium
AGCTCCGAGCCGTTGCCCAGGCCGTGGGCCGGGAGATATAGAATGGCGTTCGAACTCGCCGACGCCCACGTCACCATCGTGGGCCTGGGGTTGATGGGCGGCTCTCTGGCGGGCGCGCTGCGCGGTCGCTGCCGGCAGATCACGGGCGTCGTGCGCAAGGCTGAGAGCGCCCGCGCTGCCCTGGATCAGGGGCTGGTCGACCGGTGCACGACCGATCTGGAGGAAGGACTGCGCCAGGCCCACGTGGTGATCTTGGCCATGCCGGTGCGCGCCATCCTCCAGCAGTTGCCCATCCTGGGCCCCCTGTTGCCCGAAGGATGCCTGCTGATGGACCTGGGCAGCACCAAGGCCCAGATCGTGGCCGAAATGGCCAAACTGCCCCCGCACGTGCAACCCCTGGGCGCCCACCCGATGTGCGGCAAAGAGACGTCGGGCCTTCAGGCCGCCGATCCCGCCCTGTATCGCGGACGGACCTTTATCCTGTGTCCGCTGCCCCGGACCTCTCCCGAGTCGTTGGCCCTGGGCGAGTCGCTGGCGCGGGCCGTTGGCGCTCATCCCCTGATCCTGGAGCCAGAGCGGCAGGATTTCCTGGTTGGCACGGTGAGCCACCTGCCCTACCTGCTGGCCTGTTCCCTGGTCAGCACCGCCGACGCCACCACCTCGGCCGACCCGGCGGCCTGGGAGATCGTAGCCGGCGGCTTTCGCGACACGTCGCGGGTAGCGGGCAGCGATGTGACCATGATGCTGGATATTCTCCTGACCAACCGGGCGAAAGTTCTAAAGGCGGTGGGCGCCTACCAGGCACAACTCCAGAGTCTGGCCGACCTGTTGCAGGCGGGCGATGAGGAGGGCCTCCGCGCCCGGCTGGCGGCCATCCGCCAGACGCGAATCGAGATGTTCCCATGAACGAGTTGGTGGTACAAGGCGGCGTCCCCCTCCGGGGGCGGGTGCAGGTTCCGGGCGACAAGTCGATCTCCCATCGGGCCGTCCTGTTGGGCGCCCTGGCCGACGGGGTCGCTCACATCGAGAATTTTCTGCCCAGCGGCGACTGCCGGGCCAGTGTGGGGGCAGTGCGAGCCCTCGGTATCGAGATCGAAAAAGTCACCCCCACCACGCTTCGGGTCCATGGTCGGGGACTGGGCGGGTTGCGCGAGCCCGAGGCGGTGATCGACTGCGTTCGCTCGGGCACCACGCTGCGCTTGCTCAGCGGCATCCTCGCCGGGCAGCCCTTTACCAGCATCCTCAGCGGCGATCCCCAGCTTTTGCGGCGACCCATGAAGCGCATCATCGAGCCCCTGCGCCAGATGGGCGCCACCGTGCTGGGCCGGGCCAGGGACCGCCTTCCCCCGCTGACGATCCGCGGCGGTGGCCTGCGGGGCATCGAGTACCATCTGCCTGTGGCCAGCGCTCAACTCAAGAGCTGTTTGCTGCTGGCGGCCCTGTATGCTCAGGGACCGACGACGTTGCACGAGCCGGGGCCGGGCCGCGATCACACCGAGCGGATGCTCCAGGCCATGGGCGCCCGCCTGGACATCGACGGCCCGCGATGCACCCTGATCCCCGGCTTTCCCCTGCGCGCCATCGACACCGTCATCCCCGGCGATTTTTCGTCGGCCGCCTTTCCCCTGGTGGCGGCTGTGCTGACGCCCGGCTCCGAGATCACGCTGGAAGGGGTGGGCGTCAACCCCACCCGCACCGGTCTGCTGGACATCCTGCGGCAGATGGGCGCCCAGATCCAAGAGATTCACCCCCGGTTGGTCGGTGGAGAGCCGGTGGCCGACCTGATCGTGCGCAGCGCCGGGTTGCGCGGCGTGGAGGTGGGTGGTACAATGGTGGTGCGGGCCATCGACGAGATGCCGGTATGGGCGGTGGCGGCTACCCAGGCCCAAGGGGTCACCATCCTGCGCGATGCCGCCGAACTCCGCGTCAAAGAGACCGATCGCATTGCCACCACCGTCGAAGAACTGCTCAAGTTGGGAGCCGATATCGAGGCCCTGCCCGATGGGTTTGTCGTGCGCGGTCCCACACCGCTCCGCCATGACCGAGGCCAGGAGGGCGCCGTCCACAGCCACGGCGACCATCGCCTGGCGATGGCGCTGGTGGTCGCCGGGTTGGCGGCCCAGGGGCGAACCCGCGTGCAAGATACGGCCATTGTGGCCGATTCCTTTCCCGGATTTGTGGCCCTGATGCAGACACTCGGGGCGGCCCTCGAATCCCACTAGCGTGAGAGTTGGGCCTGGGAGGGATCGGTCTTACCGACAATCGGTCCGACCTGTGACAAGATGGAGAAAATGGGAAAAAAGGAGGCGCCGATATGGAACTGAAAGGAAAGCGAGTGGCCGTTCTGGCCGAAAACATGTACCAGGAGTTGGAAGTGTGGTATCCCCTGCTGCGCCTGCGCGAGGCCGGGGCCGAGACCTTTGTCGTGGGCTCGGGCAGCGCCCAGGAGTACAAGAGCAAGCTGGGATACCCGGTAGAGGTCGATGTGGCCGCTGACGACGTGAAGGTTGGCGACATTGACGCCGTGGTGATCCCTGGTGGTTATTCTCCCGACCTGATGCGCCGCTACCCGGCGATGGTCAAGTTGGTGCGCGAGGCGGACGAACAGGGCAAGGTCGTCGCGGCCATCTGTCACGCGGGCTGGATGCTGGCGTCGGCGGATGTGCTCCGCGGCAAAAAGGCCACCAGCTTTTTCGCCATCAAGGACGACCTGATCAACGCCGGAGCCGACTGGGTCGACGCCGAGGTGGTCCGCGACGGCAACCTGATCACCTCTCGCATGCCGTCCGACCTGCCGGCGTTCTGCCGGACGATTATCGAGGCCCTCAACGAGGCTCTCAGCGAATAGCGCAGCGGGCGTGTGGACGTCGGCCTTGGCCGATCCTCGGTTGAGCCGGCTCCGCCCAGAGGGGTATCATGTCCAAATCATCGTTCTTTACCGGGCGCGGAGACGACGGCCAAACCGGGCTCTTGGGCCCCGAGCGAGTGCCCAAGTACGATCTCCGGCCCGAAGCCTACGGTGCAGTGGACGAGGCCCAGGCAGCACTGGGCCTCGTGCGTTCTGGCGAGTGCCAGCCGTTGACGGCCCAGATCGTGCTGGGCGTCCAACGCTTTTTGCCCTCTTTGATGGCCGAGCTGGCGGCAGCCGGTCAGCCCGATAGCGCCTGGTCGGGCCGCACCACGGCTGAACAGGTCGACCAGGTGGAGGCCTGGATCGCCCAGATCGAAGCCGAGATCGATATGCCGCGGGAGTTTGTCATTCCTGGCGATAGCGCCGTGGGCGCCGCTTTGCACCTGGCGCGGGCCATCGTGCGCCGCGCCGAACGCCGGGTCGTGCGCCTGGCAGACGAGGGCCTTTTGGCCAACCCCCACGTGGTGCGCTACCTCAACCGGTTGTCGTCCTTGTTGTTTGTGCTGGCCATTTACGAAGACGGCGCTGTATCCGGTTCCAGGCGCGGGCAGGATCCGGGGACGCTCACCTCATAGCTCACAAGCGGCTGTCGGCGATGAAATAGCCAATTTCCCTGATTGGAGGAAATCGATTGACCCAAAAGTTACCCTTGCTCGGCGCCCACCAGTCCATCGCCGGCGGCGTGGAAAAGTCGCTGGAACGAGGCCTGGACGTGGGCTGCGACACCATCCAGATCTTTGTCAAGAGCCCCAACCGCTGGTTCTCCAAGCCGTTGGAGACGGAGAACATCCGGGCCTTCAAGGCCGCCGTCGAGGAAACGGGCATCTGGCCTGTGTTTGCCCACAGCCTCTACCTGGTGAACCTGGCGACGTCCGACGACGAACTCTGGAACAAATCGCTAAACGCCCTCACCGACGACCTGGAGCGTTGCGAGCAGTTGGGGCTGCCGGGGTTGGTCATGCACCCCGGCTCCCACAAAGGCGAGGGGGAACAGGTGGGCATGGACCAGGTGATCGCCGGGCTGGACGAGGTTCATCGCCGGTTGCCCGGCTACCAGGTCCAGGTCTGGCTGGAGAACACCGCCGGGCAGGGGGACCATCTGGGCTACACCTTCGATCAGCTTCGGGTCATGCTCGAGGGCGTCCATCAGCCGGAGCAGTTGGGGGTCTGTTTCGACACGGCCCATGCCTTTGCCTCGGGCTACGATCTGCGGACGCGGGAAACCTTTGACGAGACCTGGGACGCGTTCCATCAGATCGTGGGCCTGGATCGCCTCAAAGCCATTCACCTCAACGACAGCAAGCGGGAACTGGGCAGCCGGGTCGACCGGCACGAGCATATTGGCAAGGGAGAGCTGGGCCTGGAGCCCTTTCGCTTCCTGCTCAACGACCCCCGCTTTCTGAACATCCCCATGACGCTCGAGACGGACAAGGGGCCCGACCTGGAAGAGGATCGAGAGAACCTGGCGGTGCTGCGGAGCCTGATCGGCTAAATAGGTCGTAAAGCGCAGCGCTGGTGGGGCAGGGCGGCTGAAAAATCGGCCACAACCTGGTGCCGCACAGGATGGACCCCCGTTTGCGCGGACATGGCGGTG
>CAYVLO010000315.1:0-4498 GCA_964452125.1 uncultured Anaerolineaceae bacterium
CCACCACCAGTCGCCGCGGCGCGGGTTGTACCAGCCGGTCTGCGGGCCGTAGGCGTCCCGCGTGCCGCCGGCGTACATCATGCCGTAGGGACCGAACCGGTCGGGCTGCAACATCGAGAATTGGTCGCCGGGGTTGGGACCCCACAGCACCGTCTCGTTGGCGGTGGGCATATCGACGCACACATCGCCCCACTGGTTGCGGACGTAGAGGTATTGCTGGTCAAAGCCGGCGGCCGCGTCGTAGAAAAAGTAGCGCCAGTCGCCCTCTTCCAGCACGCTGTACCAGGTGTACCCGGCCCCCATGCGCCCGTTGTTGTAGGGCGTGCCGCTGTCGTCGGCGCCGCCCAGGTCAAAGAGTAGCTCGTCGGAGGGCACGGCGACGTTGACGGTGGTGGGGATGATGGTCGTGTGGCCGCCCTCGGCGACGGTGATGGCGCCCTCGTACAGCCCGGGCGCCTGGTCGGCGGGAATGGCAAAGGTGGCGTCAAAGGTGGCGCTGCCACCCGCCGGCACGCTCAGGGAGGTGGTGCTCGTCGTCACCAGGTCCCAGTCCGCCTTCTGGTAGAAGATGACCTTGACCAGGATCGGGTTGGCCTCGTATTCGGCCGCGCCCCAGCCGGGCCGCACGCTGTTGGGCGAATTGTGTACCAGCCCGATGACGATGTTGTCGATGTCGGGCCGGTCGCCCAGGCGCACCGTGGCCTCCTGGATGTTGGCCCAGTTGTAGGCGTAGGTAAAGCGGCTGAGTTCAGTCTGGGTCACAAAGCCGGTCGACGAGATGTCGACCACGTCGCCATGGTTCAGGCTGACCACGCCGTCGGCATTGGTATCCTCCCACAGCTTGCCGTCGCCGTTGCGGTCCGTCCAGTCAAAGACCGTCAGCGACCAGCGCTGTTGCCGGCTGTAGCTGACTGTGAAGGGGTCAGGGTCCGTGTAGGAAAAGTCAAACAGCTCAAAGGGGTGGACCATGACCACCTGCATAAAGTCGGCGCCGGCTGGCACGGGAATGGCCAGGTCCGCACCGTGGGTGGTCGTCAACGGGTCGCTGCCCACAAAGTAGTCGGCGCTATAGTAGTAGGTGAAGGGGTAGGGCCCCTCGGTGCCCAGGTAGGGGCGCACGACCTGTTCGTAGGTCAGCGTCTCCATTTCCTGCAGCACCTCGTCGCCGATGGCCACCGTAGCCGCGGCGGCTCCGCTGTTGCTGACGGTAAAGGTTTGGCTCCAGGTGTCGCCGGGGTGGAGGATGTGGGCGAACGACTCGTAGGCCGTGCCCTGATAGTCGCCGGCGGCCAACAGGCTGGGCGAAACAGAGACACCCGCCAGCCCGCCGGCTACGTCGGTGGCCCGGTCGGCGTTCACCCGGCCCGCGCCCTGCATCAGCACGTCGTGGTTCAGGTCGTCGGCCGAGGCCATCAGGATCTGGCGCGCCGTCTCATAGTCGGGGAAGGCGCCGTGGGCCTGCTTGTAGGCGTCGTAGACCAGGGCCATCACGCCCGCGGCTTCGGGGGCCGCCCGGCTGGTGCCGCCCCACTCGTACCAGGCCTGGTGGCCGTCCTGCACGTACCAACTAGACCCGGCGGCATAGCCGGGGGCCAGGTTCAGCGGTACGTTGCCCGCGCCCCAGCCGCCGGTGGCCACCACGTCGGGATCGGGCCGGCCCATGGCGTCGGGACCGCGCCCGGAAAAGTGGACGACTTCCCCGTCGTTGATCTGCTCGGCCGAGAGGGCGCTGCCCCACACGGTCGAGGCGCCGTACTGGGTGCTGGCGCCGACGCTCACTGTGGCGTTGCCCTGGGGCGAGTTGATGGTGCCAAAGCCGGGCCCGCCGTTGCCGCTGGAGGCAAAGAAGGTGGTGTGGGGCAAGTAGTTCTCGTTGTAGTAGCTCAGCAGCCGCGACTCCCAATCCCAGCCGTCGTTGTGGACCGTACCGTCGCCGTAGGACATGCTGGCGATGTCGACAAACTCGTCGCCGCTGTTGGGCGCGCCGTCCACGCCATAGGCCAGGAAGGTGTAGGCGTCGTAAAAGCCCTGCATGTCGTTGACGACCTCATAGTTGTCGCCGATGGCGATGATCTTGGTGCCGGGCGCGGGTCCTTGCACCGTGCCCGTGTCGGCGGGTTTGAGCCAGGGCATCATATCGTCCGGATCGCCGCTGGGTGGGTACAAAAAGTTCGAGTCGTCCTCCGGGTCATACTGCACCCACTCGCCGGTGACGGCAAAGTGGCCCTGGGCTACGCCGCCAGCGGCCGCGGCCGAGGCGCACATGGTGCCATGTTCCCCGCCGCCGGCCCAGTAGGAGCCGATCATAAAGGCCACCAACTGACCGTTGAGGGGGATGGGCGGCATCCCTGCCGGGCCGAACCCGGGATAGAGATAGTCCATGCCCGGCACCGGGAGCTTGCCGTCGGCGATGTAGTAGATCATGCCGCCCGAGACTTCGGGCATGCCATCGGCGCCATCGGTGGCGCCGGGGGCCGAATAGTGATCCAGCGCCCAGATCCAGGAACCGGCGGGCACCGTCTCGATCCCGGCCGACACGTAATCGGGTCCCCACCAGGTGGGCGGGGCGCCCAACATGAGCATGACCGGATCGGACCACACCGTGCCGGTCATGACCACCGTGTCGGTGTAGACGTAGGAACCCAGGTCCTGGTTCAACACCGGGTCGGCCTTGGTCGCCACGTCGTCATAGCCGTCGAACCAAAAGTCAAAGTTCAGGTCGGCGATGACGGTGTCGTACTGGCCGGCCGTCACCGTGTCCAGCAGGATAAAGGGCACCCAATCGTAGACAAAGTCGACGAACTGCTCGTCGGGGTGGATGCCCCAGCGGATCACGCCGCTCTTGCTCAGGGCGACGATGCTGGCGTCGATGGAGTAGGTATAGTCGTTAAAGTCGAATGAGGTCTCGCCCTCCAAACAGCGAAGGACGTTGGGCACGTCGGCGTACCAGGAGTGATCCCACCAGTCGTAGTAGTTGTGGGACGAGGTGCGGCCATTGTAATAGTACTCGCGCATGGAGCGCGGGTCCAGGGCGATGGGCCAGCCGTCGTACGGGCCGCCCTCGTAGGTGGCCTGCCGGCCTTCCAGGTCGGGGTGGCCAAAGTCCACGCCCGAGTCCAGGATGGCGAGGTTGACGCCCTCGCCGGTAAAGCCCTTGGCCCAGGCGGTCGGGGCGCCGATGAGGTCGGCGCCGTTCCAGTCCTGGACGGCGTTGCCGCCCTCGGGGGCCGCGCCCATGGGGAAGGCCCGCGGGGTCACGCTGTCGGGGTTGGCTTTCCAGGCCTCTTTGGCGGCCTGAACCTCGGCGCGCTGAGCCTGGACTTGCTCGCGGGTCGGACGCGTCAGCCCCTCGCGGTAGGCCAGGGGGTCGGGTGCGTCGATGGCGACGAATACCTCAGCCGCCAGGACGTTGGGGTCGGAGGCCATTTTGAGGATCTTGTCGGGGGTGACGCGGGCGACCACCAGCTCGCCGTTGGGTGGGAAGGCGCGGCTTTCGACCACGTTCACCGTGCGGCTCAGGTCGGCGTCGGGTTTGGTCAGGATATAGACCAGAACGGGCTCCTGGCCTCCGGCCGCCGCCAGCTCGCGCAGGCCGCTATCGAGTTTGGACATGGGATCGGGTTCCACCATCACTTCGCCGCCGGGTGGCGCGAGGACGGTTCGGTTGCCCTGGGGCGCATCCGATTGCGCCACAGCGGCAAGGGGGAGGATCATAGCCAAGACCATCACCAGGGTGAGGGCCCGCCAAAGATGGGTCTTCATGACTGTCTCTCCTTTCCTCTTTGAAGGGAATACAAACTACTGTGCTGGAAAACCACGCTCATCGCTTGTTTGCGAAAAAGGGGCATCACCTCCGATCTACAGGAATGGTCGGTCCGCACGGCGCACGGGCAGCCGCGGGATGGAGCCGCTTTCGGAAAAACAAAAGACCAGGCGCTGGTCGCGCCTTTGGTGCGCGGACCATGCCCAGCCTCCCTCAAAGGACACACGCCATGCATCGTCGTGCGACGACTGGCCATTCATGGTGTGGGCTTCCTTTCTCCCCAAAAGTCGACCCTGGCCAAAAGAAAGGTTGTGATGAGCTTGCTGCGAGATCGCTGCGGAGATTCGATGGTAGGCGCCAGACTTTTGTGTTCCTGCCCCGGATCGCGCCAGCATTCTCAAGGTGTGACCTAATTATACTACGAATGATCCGGGTTGTCAATCCTGAACCTACTTCCTGGAACTACTTCTGCCCCCAATTTGCCGACCGTAGCAGGGTGACAGCCCCTCTATGGAGTCTCGGGGCGGCCACAAAGGGTGCCTCTACGCGTCAACGTAAGCAAATTGGGCCAGGCCTACAGAGACCAACTGGGTCACATCGCCTCCGGCGCAACCGGATCACGACGGGGCAACTCGTGAGATGCGGGGTCCGGGGCCGCAGGCCCCGGGCCGGGGGTGTGGGGGGGCGGGCCACCCCCCCCCAAAGCGCGGCGGGGGGAAATACACGCCGATAAAA
>CAYVLO010000316.1:0-4477 GCA_964452125.1 uncultured Anaerolineaceae bacterium
GTCGTGCCCTGGAAAGGGGCCTGCCCTGTGAGCATCTGATACAGCACCACCCCGAGGGCATAGAGGTCGGTGCGGTGATCGATCGGGGTCCCCGCGGCCTGCTCGGGCGACATGTACTCGGGCGTGCCCACCAGCATGCCTGTGCGGGTCAGTTGTTCGGCCTCAGAGACCGCCTTGGCAATGCCAAAGTCGGTCAGCTTGACCCGATCGTCAGGGCCGACAAAGATATTGGCTGGTTTGATGTCGCGATGGACAAACCCCCGCTGATGGGCGTAATCCAGTGCCGCGGCGACCTGTTCCAGAATGCGCGCCGCCCGAACGGGCGACAGCGGCCCTTCCCGCTGAATGAGGTCCTTGAGGGTTTGCCCCTCTAGAAATTCCATGACGATGTAGTAGAGTCCACCCTGCTCGCCCACATCGTGGACCACGACGATGTTGGGGTGGCTCAGGCTGGCGGCGGCCTGAGCCTCGCGCAGAAAACGCTGGACAAACTCCTCGTCGTAGGCCAGTTGGGGAGGCAACACCTTGATAGCCACGTAGCGGTTCAGAGAGGACTGGTAGGCCCGATACACCGAGGCCATCCCGCCCCGGCCCACTTCCTCCATGATCTGATACACACCCAGCGTTCTACCCTTCAGGTCCATGCCGATCCCTCCGCTCGTTCAAGCGGCCTGCTAATAGATGTCAAAGGACCCTGTGGCCACCAACTCGCCATCTACATAGAACTCAACCCAATAGGTGCCCAGGTCCCAGTTGCCGGGCGAGTCCCAGCCATAGCCTTTGGAATGCCAGGAGCTATCCCATCCGGCTGCCACCTGATGGTTTCCTGTGTACTCGGCGAACAGGTTGCCGTCCGGGCCATAGATGAACACATTCAACTTGAATTCCTGGGTCGCTGTGCGCTCGGGGTATTCCACATGGAACTCGTAGTAGATGCGCCGCGTGGTCGCCTGGTCAAAAAAGACGTCATAGACCCGGTCCTCCTTGGCCGGCGACTCGGCCCCTCCCTCAAAGAATTCGATGTAGGTCACGGTGGCGTCGAGGGCGGGAATGTACCAGGCGCCATCCTCATCGGGAGTCGGCTGCACAGGCGGAGCAATGGTGGGAATGGCAGCCCGGGTTGGCTGCTGGACAGCCGCCTGGGTGGGTGGCACAGGGGTGACAACAGCGGTGATCACCTGAGGTGTGCCATAGGACCCTCCCCCGTTGATCTCGTCCCAAAACAGAGCCAGTGTTCCACCAACCGTCAGCACCAGACACAACACCACAGCCAGCCCGATCAACAGGACGGGCGTTTTGCAAGATCGACGGGAAGGCTCACGGGAAGTCTTGGTTCGCGGGGGTGGAGGAGGCGTTTGCCGTTGCTGAGGCGCGGGCGTGCGCCGCGGGGGGGTGGCGGCCTGCTGAGACGGACCTCGCCTCAGGGCGGCAGCCAGTTCCCCCGCCGTCTGATATCGATCCTGGGGCTGTTTGGCCATCGCCCTCTCTGTCACCGCCACCAGCCAGGGCGGGACGTTCGAATTCACACTCCGGAGAGGCGCCGGGGTGTCGTGCACGTGACGGTACATGGTCGCCACGGGGGTATCGGCTCGGAAGGGAACCAGGCCCGCCAGCATTTCGTAGAGGACGATACCCAACGCATAAATGTCGGTGCGCGCGTCGACGGGGTTGCCCTGCGCCTGTTCCGGGGCCATATACTCGGGTGTGCCGATGCTGGTGCCCGTGCGGGTGAGCTGCTGGGTCTGGTGGAGCGCCCGGGCGATGCCAAAGTCGGTGAGCAATGGGCGCCCATCGCGCGTCATCAGGATATTGCTGGGCTTGACATCGCGATGGATCAACTCCTGTTTGTGGGCATAATCCAGGGCGTCGGCCATTTGGGCGACGATGGACACGGCCCGGCTGGGGTCCATGGGCCCACGCCGGATCAGATCCTTGAGCGTCCCTCCATCGGCATAGTCCATGACCAAATAGTACAATCCATCGATCACGCCCGTATCATAGACGTGCAGGATGTTGGGGTGGCTGAGGCGTCCCACGGCCAATGCCTCGCGGCGAAAGCGGGAGACAAACTCTTCGTTTCCCGCCAGATCGCCCCTCAAGACCTTGATGGCGACATAGCGGTTGAGCGAGGCTTGGTAGCCCTTGTACACCACGGCCATACCGCCCTGGCCCAACTCCTCCATCACCTCATAGCTACCGAGTCTACGCCCGATCAGATTCAAAGCTATCCTCCTTCGTGCTGTTACCAGCCGAGTAAATTTACCTACTGATTCCGTACCACCATGCCCCATCGGCGGTCCCGGCGTGGATATCGGGATCACAAGCCGCCAGGCTGCGCACCACGGGCGAGGAGCCCGGTTGCAGGGCGAAAGGCTCCCACACGCCGGCCGATCCGCGCACATATACCCCCTGGCCCCCCACCGTTCCATCGGTGCCAGCCAAGGCCTGGCCGCTGCCATCCACCACCACCGTATAGACCGACTTGTCGACCAGTCCCTCCTGAACCCACAACCCGCCGCCGTTGCTGCTGCGATAGACGCCTTTTTCAAAGCTGCCGGCATAGAGGATCTGAGGGTCGGCCGGATCGAGGGCCAGGCTATAGATTTGGGAATCCTGCAGGCCGGTATTGATGGCCGTCCACGTTCCCCCGCCGTTTTGGCTTTTGAACACGCCACTGCCCCAGGTGGCCGCATAGACCACCTGCGGGTTGCCCGGCTCCAGCAAGAGCGCGTCGACCAGAGCGCTGCTCAGGGGGCCGCTGTTGGCGGCTGCCCACGACGCGCCGCCATTGACGCTCTTGAACACCCCGTGGCTGGCCGTCCCCGCATACAGGGTCTGACCATCGGGAGCGATGGCCAGCGCATACAGGTAAAAGTCGGCCAGGCCGGTGTTCGCTGGCGCCCAGGTGAGCCCTCCATTGACCGTCTTTCGCACGCCCGAGCCCCAGGTGGCCGCATAGGCGGTAGTGCAATCGCCGGGTCGCACAACCACCCAGTTGACAGTCGCGCCGTGCAATCCACTCGACGCCCAGGTTTGGCCGCCATCCCCGCTTACATACACCCCCTGGTCGCGGGTAGCCGCATACAGCCGGTTGCAGTCGGCGGCGCAGGCCGCAACGTGATAGACGGTCAGGCCCGATGTGGCGCTGCCCTGGTGCCAGGCGGGCAGGGGCACAAAGTGATTGCGCAGGGCAAGGGGCAAGAACACTTGATGGGGCGCCACCTCCACAGGGGCTGTGGGACCCGTGGTTTGCGTCTCGGCGCCGTAGGTCACGGTGACCACATTCATGTAGAGGCCCTTTTCCAGCGGAGCTCTCGTGGTCAGGGTCAGCGTCACGGAGTCGACCAGGTATTGAATTTGCCAAACCTTCCGATGTGGGACAAAGCCCATCGGCAAACTGTCGGTGACGGTGACATCGCTGGCGACCGCATTGCCCAGGTTGGTCAGGAGGAGCGTATAGGTCACCACCTGGCCCGGGTATACCACCGAGGGCGTCACCGTCTTGGTTACGGTCAAGTCTGGGTGCCCCTGGATGGTGGTCGTCGCCGTGTCGAAAACACCATCCACCCAGGCCGTATTGGTGATCTGGGTGCCGCTAAATAGGGGCGTATCCACCAAGACGGAAAAGGTCATCGAGATCGACTTCCCATCGGCCAGCGAGCCCAGGGTCCAGGTCATGGCGCTGCCCGGTTCCACCGACACCGGTTCGGTGGCGGTGAGCACGCCGGGTTGGGCGCTCATGCTGCCCGGCACGTAGGTCGAGTGCCACGGAACCGAGTCCAGCACCCACCGGTCGCTCACCACGGCGCCGGTCGTGTTGGTGACAGTGATGGTATAGGTCAGCACACCGCCCGCCTCTGCGACGGCCGGAGCGTGCTTGGAAATCTCCCACGCACCGTTGCCCTGAGCCACCCAGGGAACAGTCAGCAATAGCAAGATGAGCATCCCCAGGACAAACCCAATCCCCCCGGTCGTGCGCACAACATCCCCTGTTTTGAAACCCATCATGTATCCTCCCTCTGGCCCATGTTCGACATCCACAAGTCTACTGCCTGCAAGACCAAGGCCCTCTGCGCCGCTAAGGCCGGGGTGTGGGCGTAGGCGTAGGCTGGGGTTCTCCTCCATTCGAGGGCTGCTTGGTGGGTTTGGGCCGTTCCCCTCCAGAGCCTGTGTACTCGAAACGCCGGGAGGAGGGAGCTTCGGCCAACCGCTGATCGGTCACCGAGTTCACCACGACGACCGTCCAATAATAGGTGCCAATCCCTCCATCCCTGACCTGGGGGACATCGTCCAGGTTGATGATCTGCTCGGTTTGGGTAGTGTAATTTGCGGCGCCATTGCGCACCTGTTCCCCTTCCCTCCAGATCAACACCTGAAACGCCCGCCCGGGCGCAAGCCCGGGATGGCTCCAGCGAAAGGCGATCTGGCCGGTCAGTGGCGCGCCGAGAGACGGCGAATCGAGCGTCGGCGCCGGGTC
>CAYVLO010000317.1:0-4470 GCA_964452125.1 uncultured Anaerolineaceae bacterium
GCGACACCCGGCGTGCCCGCTGACCATCTGCGAGTCCTGGTGAAAGGCCAGGGTGAGGGCCGAGCCCTCGGCTGGGTCTGCGCCATCCAGGGAGGCGAGTTGCCAGGCCGTGTCGGGCAGCTCGGCAGGGTCGCCCGCCAGGGTCTCTTGCCGGGCATACACCAGGAGGATCTTCCCATCCCCATCCCGGATTTCCAGGCGGTCGCCGTCCAGCCGGTAGGCGCGGGCCTGGTCCAGGGCCGCCATATAGGCTTGCTCCTGGTCCATCACCCCCTCGGGCTCGTAGCAGGCCATGGCGGTGAGGGCCGCCTGACCGAATTGGAGGATGCCCTCGCTGGCCGCCTGGTATTCGCCGCCATAGTGGTTGCAGCCGGCAAATCCACCGAACCCATCGGGCCTGAAGGTGAGCTGGATATAGGAACCCGCCACCAGCTCCTCCCCGCGCAGTTGGGTCAGGGCCCACTCGGCGCCCTGGAGGGCCGGGTCGACGGCCGGGGGCAGCTTGGGGGCATAGACCAGGATCGTCGCTCCTGTGTCGTCCTGGAAGGCCAACCGGTCCTCGGTCGCCTCGTAGGCAGCAATCTTGTCCAAAGCCTCAAAGAAGGCGTCATCCTGCGGCATGATGCCGGAGGGTTCCTCGCAGGTGAACTGCGTCCGATGGATCTCGGCAAGCTGGAACTCTTGACCGTGGATGACATAATCCACGCCAAAGGAGTTGCAGCCCGACGTCCCTTCCATATAGCCGTCCGCATAAAAGCCGACGAGGGCGCCCGAGCCCTCCAGGGGGGGCTGGCCGTTGAGGGAGATCAACTCCCACTGGGTGCCTTCCAGGGCCCGGGGCGGGCTGGGAGGCAGCGTGACGGTCGCCAGCGGGGTGGCGGTCGCCGGCGGCAAAGTGGGGCCGGTCGCAGGAAGGCAGGCCGCCAGCAGGATAGCCAGAGACAGGGTCAGGGTCAGCAAACGAACGATCTTGATCATGATCCTTTCTTTCCGCGCCGTGCTGTTGTTTCTCGATAGGAGCGCTGAGGCTCGGGTCGCGCCAGGTGGACCAGCACCCCCGCAGCGACCGCCAACAGCGCCAGTGCCGTTCTCTGGACGTACAAATCCTCTCGCCTCCCCCAATTTCAAGACGTCGCCCGGGGCCGTTTGGTTCCCCGCGAGCCCGGTTCCGTCGCGATCCCCCCCCTGCCCAGTATACCCCATCCCCCGGCCGCTTTGCCTGACGCCCAGATGTCGGTTTCCCCACGGATGGTGGCGCGAGGGCGCCCCTTGAGCTCCGCGCCCGGATTTGGGCGACGCATGCGTCGCCCCTACTGCGGGGAGGATGGCCTGCCACGAATTACACGAAATCAACCATGCTCGCTCGCCCGCCACGGCAGGGCAATCGGGTTGGGGCATTCCACAATGTGCGTCCGCGGTGGGGGTGACGGTGCTCTTTGCGGCCCTACACCAATTCCCATCGACTTGTAACCACAACCCTCCAGGCGCGACCCTTGACAAGGACCGCAAAACCGGCTATACTGCCCCCGCGTGACGCCATCAGAAACGGAACAAGGCCCTTGACCCGAAAGACCGCCCTGGCAATCTATCTCCTGCTCGCGGCATTGCTGGCCCTGCTGGCCTACCCGGCCGGCGTGTGGCTGGTTCGCTCCTGGCTGACCAACCCCTACTACACCCACGGCTTTTTGATCCCGCCCCTGACCGCCCTGCTGATCTGGGGGCAGTGGCGGACCTTGGCTGCCGTCCCGCGCCAGGGTGGGTCGTGGCTGGGGCTGGTGGCGGCGGCGGTGTTGCTGGGGGTTGCCCTGTGGGCCCAGAGTTGGCAGAACTACGCCGTCGTCCTGTGGGCGGTGATCGGCCTGGCAGCGGCCCTTGTCCTCTACCTGGAAGGTTGGCCGCGCCTGCGCCTCCTCTTCTTCCCTCTGTTGTTTCTGGCCCTGGCGGTGCCCCTGCCCATCGTCGACCGGGCCAGCCCCTGGTTTGAAGCCTTTACGGCCCGCTGGGCCACCGGCCTGGCCCAACGGGTGGGCATCCAGGCCCAACAGATGGGCGGCGAGATCGCCCTGCCCAACACCACGGTAGTCGTCGGCGCGCCCTGCTCGGGGCTGCGCAGCCTGGTGACCATGATCACGCTAGCCGTCGGTTGGATCTATATCGTCCAGGGCCGTTGGTGGGCCAAGCTGATCCTCCTGGTCGCCGTCGTGCCCCTGGCGGCGTTGGCCAACGTATTGCGCGTCGGCCTGCTGTTGGTGGTGGCCCAGGTGTGGGGCGCCGACGCCGCCCTGACCTACTATCACGATTGGTCCAGCCCCATCCTCTTTTTGACGGCGCTGGGACTGCTCTTGCTGGCAGGAAGGCTGCTGCAATGTCATCGGATTCGCGACGATTTCTTCTAGTCATCGGCCTGTTGGTTCTGGCTGTGGCTCTCAGTTGGGGGCTGCGGTTCCGCACCCAGGCGCCCCAGGCGCCCAGCGCGCCCACTGCCGACGCGGCATCCACGGCCGCGCCGCTGAACACCTACTTTGTCGACGTCGATGGCTGGTACCGCATCACGCCCTACGAGACAGCCGTCCTCAGCTCCCTGGACCTGACCGCCGAGAGCAGCGAGGCCATGGCCCAGGCCCTGCCCGACCAGTTGGGTCCCTGGACCCAAATCGGCCCCGACGAGTTCCTGGCCGACGATCCCGACGTCATCTATTACCTCAATCATCCCACCGTCGCCCTCCAGCGTACCTACCAGGATGCCGAGGGCCACGCGGTGACGCTGGCCCTCATCGGCAACCGGGGCCAGGACAGCTTTTTGCTTTTCAGCCACACCCCCGACACCTGCTACCCCGGCCAGTTGTGGAACGTCGTCGAAAAGCGCCAGGAATCGGCCCCGTTGGACGACCAGCCGATGTACGCCCAATACCTGCTGACCCAACACGCCCAAACCGGAAGGCGGCTGATGGTCCTGTTTTGGTACCTGTGGGACGACCCCCGGCGCGACTCGGAGCAAGGCGTGCTGTCGATGCGCGTCAACGTGCACCTGGCGGCCGACGAGACCCCCGAGCAGGCGCTGGCGCGGGCCTGGGAGTTCATCCGCGCCCTGTTCCCCGCCACGCTGCCCTGGCAGCGATTCTAGACCGCTTTGCGCCCCCCCCCCATTCCCTCGGTTGGGCGACACATCCAATCGGTCCATCCGCCCCATCGCAGGAGCGAGGCATTCGGTTAGTTCGCAGCCAGTCCCCCGCGATGCCAACGCGCTTGACGCTGCCCACGAAACCGGCTATACTGGCAGCGGAACCATCGGAGGAGTTCGAACCCATGCTACCTGTCGGACATATCGCCTATACCTGGGCCGCCCTCACCTGGTTGCAATCGCGAGGGCGCGCAGGCGGCGTCGATTATCGCGGCGCGGCGGTCGCCGCCCTGCTGCCCGATCTGATCGACAAGCCCCTGTCGTTGACCCTGTTTTCCGAATCGGGCACCAGCCAGGGCATCGCCCACACGGCGCTGGCCCACGCCCTGGGCACGGCGGTCGTGGCTCGCGCCCGGCCGGGTTGGCTGCCCTATGCCCTTATCGCCAACGGCCACCTGGTTGCCGACCAGATGTGGAAATACCGGCGCACCCTGTTCTTTCCCTTTTCCGGCCGGTTGGATTCCTGGCAGTTCATGGGCACGCCGGCCGCCATGCTCACCGCCTATGCCGAGATCGTGACCCGTCCGGCTATCCTCGCCGTCGAGGCCGTGGGGCTGGGCCTGCTGGCCTGGGTGGTGCGCCGCGCCAAGCTCTACCGGAAATCGACCCTGGGGCGCCTGCTGCGCTCGGGGCGTCTGGACGCCGCGCCTGCACCCGCTGGCGGGCCGTGCAAAGGAGGGGGACCATGCGGGTCATAACCGGCACGGCCAAAGGCATCCCCTTGCAGTCCGTTCCCGGCACCGAGACGCGGCCCATCAGTGACCGCGTCAAACAGGCCGTCTTTAGCATCTTGGACGACATGGTGCGCGGCGCCCGTTTCCTGGACCTTTTTGCCGGGACCGGCGGGGTGGGCATCGAAGCCCTCAGCCGGGGCGCCCAAGAGGCGGTGTTTGTCGAAAAGCAGTCCAAAGCCATCGCCGTCATCCGGGCCAACCTGCAGCGCACCCGGCTCCAGGAGCGCGCCCGGGTGGTGCAGGCCGACGTCTTCAAGTACCTGCAACGCTCCCCCGCCCCCTTTGATCTGATCTACATCGCCCCACCCCAATATCTGGGCCTGTGGAAGGACACCCTCCTGGCCCTGGATGCCCACCCCGAGTGGCTCGATGAGGAGGGATTGGCCATGGTCCAGATCTTTCCCAAAGAGTACGAGCTGCTGGCGTTGGTTCACCTGGATCTGCTGGAGCAGCGAAAATACGGCAGCACGCTGGTTCTGTTTTACGAGCGGATCGTCCAGGATGAATAGGGGTCGGGCCTTGTGCGCCCGCGCCGAGCAGGGGCGGCAAATGTAG
>CAYVLO010000318.1:0-4469 GCA_964452125.1 uncultured Anaerolineaceae bacterium
GGAGCTTCGATTCGTGTTATGTAATCCAGAAATCTGAAATACACCCACCTCACCCGATGGGCTGGGCGGCAGGATTCTCCGCCCTACGGCGCCACAACCGTCAGCGTGCCCAGCCGCACACGATCGCCCAGCGCCCGACCATCACTGGCCTCCACTGCCAAGCGATCCCCGGTTTCCGCCCGGTACATCCCCACCCACAGCTCATAGTCGCCGGGGCCGAGTTCCCCAGGCAGGAACAGACCCCGCCGATCGACCACGATTTCCCCATCACCCCAACCGCTGGTCGGTCGCATCCCGCCCACAGGCATCGAATCGTTCTGGGCGACCAACTGCCCATCGCCATCGACCAGGTGGACAAAGACGTTATAATCGCCGTCGACCGCCTCGCGCCTCTGCCAAAACAGCGACAAGAGGACCCCATCGCCCGGCTTCCATGTCGATCCTTCGACGTGATAGCCCAAAAGATCGATCTGCTCGCCGAGGCGCACAGCAATGGGGTGCTCAGGCGCCGCAACAGGGAGTCCCGGGGCGGCGCCATAGGTCAGCAATTCCAGGTTCCCAAACCACTCGTGCCCGGCCCAAAAGGCGTTCTGGTTCAGCCAATCCCTCGCCCAACTTTCCTCGGTCACCGATTCGCCCAGGGCCAAAAAGAGGCGGCGATGCTGCTGAACGAGACCTGTCAGGGCGGCCTCCGAGTCGGGGAGATCGGATACCTGCGCCGCCTCCGTCAGTCCCGGCACAACCGCCGCCAGAAGTGTTCGGGGCAGCAGAATCAGATCCCCCTCGCGCGCGCGCTCGTGGAGCGCTTGGATCAACGGCCCAGCATAGGCATCGGGCACATCGACCGGCGTCCAATCGCGCTGCCTATAGAGAAACACCTCCTCCCCATCGGGCAGAGTATAGACGTGCTCCAGCTCAAAGACCCGCTTGAACAGCGAGGGTGGATCGTCCAAGATCTGGGCAATCAGCTCGCCCTGGACCGGATTCATGTTCTCGTTGCGGCGGGTGAGGGCCACATACGGGTGGCCAAACAGCCGCCGGTAGGGCGAGGTCGAGTCGAATTGCTGGATCAGGCTCTCCACCCGCAGGTCAGGATACTCGGTCAAGATCAGGTAGATGAACGAACCAGCGTTCACCTGACTGGTGTTCACCAGCAAGCCCAAGGAGAACCTGTCGGCGCCTACCTCCTGCCTCTGTTCCTCCATCCGCTGCAAAATATCGTCCTGGATCCAATAGCCCGAGTCGGTCTGGCCTTCGTCGGGCAATTGAATATAGACGCCCTGGGCCCACACGCTCGTCTGCCCCCAGCCGGGCAGGTCCAGGACTTGGGCAGGCAGCGCCCGCTGCACCGGCTCGTAGGTGAGGGCAAAGAACTGGACCAGTCCCACGGCCAACAGAACCCCCAGCAGCGCCCCCCGAAGCCGCCGCCAGGGGAGCTTGGCCCAGGCCGCCGCCACGATCAAGGCCACCGCTGGCAAGGCCGGCGTAAAGGCCCGCGTTTCCTGATAGATCGACAGGGTGAGCAGAACATACGCGCCGCCCACCCAGGCCAGCACCATCCAGCCTTCCAGCCGCACCCGTCGCACGGCCCCGGTGAGCGAGCCCTGCCGCCGCACATACGCCGCGAGGGCCAGGAGCAGGATCACCACCGCCAGGACGGCCAGGACCAGCGACAGGTGCTCGTTGACCAGCTTGCGCACATAGTACAGGTAGGTATCAGGGTTATCCAACTGCAACTGGCGGCCCCGCGGGTCGCCGATACCATAGCCATACAGAGCCACCCGCTCCACAAACTCGACGCGGGTGAGGTACCATAGTGATGCCACAGAGGTCCCCAGGAACGCAGCCGCCAAGGCGTTGGACAAAGGTGCCGCGGGCAAGGTGGCGAAATAGATGGTCAGCGCGGCCAACGCCCACCAGATGACAAACAGCGCGTCGCCCAGCCGCAGGGTCTGCACCATCCCGCGGTTGGGTCCATACCAGAGGGCCGATAGGGCAAACCCGCCGATCAGGGCCAGCAGCAATTGCTTCCGGTGCACCGTAGGACGTTGTTTCAAGCGCGTCCAAATCATCGGCAGCAAGCCCGCGCTGAGCACAGCCACCACCAGCGGCCCCGCCACAAACACGCCAAAGGTCCGCTTGGTCAGCATGCCCAGGCCCAAACTCAGGCCGAAAAGCAGCGATAGGCCCTTGCGACGGAACCCGTCGGTGGCCAATGCCAGGCTCACAGCCAACGCCACCATGGCCATCAGCGCAAACTCGATGTAAAAGTAGCGGGACATGGCATAGAACATGGGAAAGAGGCTCACAAGAGCCGCGGCAGCCAGCCCAACCTTCCTCCCCCCCCAACGGTTGCCGATGTTGTAGGTTGCCGCCAGGGCCACCGCCATGTAGAGAATGTGGACCATCACCGCCACATCGTCGCTCCGCCCAAAGAGCGCATACAGGATGGACACCGAGGCCCCAAACAGAGGAGGACGTATGGGATCGGAGACCGTGGCCTCAAAGAGCGATTGCAGGGAGAGGGGGCTAAGGATTTCGGCATAGGCCAGGCTCTGGGTCAAATGGCGGGCCTTGTCCCAGCCCGTCCAGGTGACGTTAGCCGCCAGCCAAATCCAATTGTTGATCGCGTGAAAGAGGATCACGCCACCGATCAGCAGCCAGGGGGCAAGGCGATGCAGCAGCGACTTTTCCTGACGAGTCAAGTTGTCTCTTCGAGTCTCTGACATTTCGTTCTTCAGGCCCCTTTTTAGGTTAAGGCAAGGTCACAATCACCGGACCCAACAGAATGGAATCGCCCAACACCCTACCGTCTGTGCCCAGCAAGGGAAGGCGCTCACCGGTCTCTAGCAAATACATACCCACCTGCAAATCGTAGGTTCCGGCAGGAAGATCAGCAGGAATCGATACCACATGCGGATCCACCAGACGCTCGCCCACATCCCAGAAGCTCGTAGGATAGGAGCCCGCCAATGGAGGGCCGTCACCTTGCGCCTGCGGCGGCCCACTGCCCTCTACGAGATGGACGAACACCGTATAGTCGTTCTGCATGCGCCCCAGACACTCCCAAGTCAGACTGATGGGCAGCGTACTGCCCGCCGCAACCTGAAGCGGCTGGGGCGGTGCATACCCTTCTAGCCGAACCTGGGCGCCAAGGACCGCACCATCCACCGGCTGGGCTGGTTCAGACGGTTCAGGCAACTGAAAGGCCAGATAATCAAGGCGCACTCGGTCGCCAATCACATGTCCTTCCTTGTCGAGCAGCGGCACAGAGCCAGCTTCCACCGCGCTGCCGTCGTACAGCCCGACTTCGATAGGGTATCGCCCTGGCGGAACATCCTCAGGGATCATCAAACGCCTAGTATCGCGCACAACCCGGTCCCGAGGCCAATGAGTAGTCATCGAATATAGCCCGCCCAGGGGCTGTGCGTCGACCCCCACCAAGCCCTGGCCCTCAGCATCCAGAATGTGAACAAACACCGTATAGTCGCGCTCCGGTGCAACCGCCTGCCACAAAAGCTGTAACACGAGTTCCTGGCCCGGGGTAGGTTGATCGGTGTTTAGCGCATAGCCGCTCAGGCGAAGCTGGTTACCAAAGTTGACATCCACGGACTGCGCGACGGTCATTGAGGGCAAAGGATGAAAACCTTGTCCTTGAAAAACAAGCACCCCCCCTTCGCGCCAGACGATGTCCATCTGCTCCCAGACGAGGCTGACAAACTCGGCAGAATAAGCCGTCGACTCGAATCGGTCCTCATCGACGACGAACCACACCTTTTTTCCGGTCTCGAGTGTCTCTTGCCGAAAGGCGTCCGGGGAGTCGACCACCCTGGCTCCGGCCCAGCGATCCACCCAGACCCCATTCAAGCGCATGATGAACTCCTGGTGCTTGTCCTCAGCGGCCAGAAAATCGCAGCGGCCCAAATATACCGCAGCCGGTGCGGGCCGGATGGCAACGACCAAATCCTCTGGCTCGATCTGCGTTGCCACCCAACGGTAGGCAGCGCTATAGTCTGGCTCAAAACGACGCAGCGCCGAAAAGCCCGCCGGCAGGAGCAAGCACGCAACGGCCAGCACCAGTATGGGAGTCAACCAGGCTTGACGCAAGACCATCCACCGTTGGGCCAATCTCTCCAGCGCTTGATCAAGACCCCATGCAGCCACCGTCAAAAACTGTGGAAGGAGCATAAACAGGTACCGGTCACCCTGCCAGGGGGTGTTCACCACCAACACAATGACAGACGCAACGCCAAGGACGAGAATGGCTTGATAGGCAACAAAGGTATCTGGCTGGGAATCGGGTCGGGAGTCTAAAACCAGCAAATTGCGTACCACCGTGATCAAGGCCCAGAGAAAAAAGATCGACACGGGCCAGGCCCAAGGGGCAAGAAAAAAGGGGGCAATCTCTTGCAGGCCATGAACCAGCGCAGGAGGAAAACGGAAAAAAGAATCGTGGACCAAGACATAAA
>CAYVLO010000319.1:0-4454 GCA_964452125.1 uncultured Anaerolineaceae bacterium
CCGTTCACGGACTCGGCGCGGTACAGGTGATCCACCTCGTCGCCGGTGCGGACGTACAGCGTTTCCATCACTGCGACGAGGATAGAGAGGCCCAAGGTGAGGGGCACAAAGAAAAAGTGATACACGGTGGTGAGGGCAAACTGCCATCGCGCCAAACTTAAGGGATCCATGGCCAAGACCTCCTCGACTCCAGCGTCTGATACGAGATATATGACAAGACAGGTCAAGAATACCACACTCGCGCCCAGAAGTCAAACCAAAAGAAACCACAAATAGAGGAGCCATCGACCTTCACAGACATTCACAACATTCACACGACACTTGACAAGCGCCCCGGGGTGTGATATACTTTTCATGTACTCTCAATATATTGCAGATATACCAGCGTAGTTACACTGATATTTGTCCGAGTTCCACTGTTCTGCGGACCGATCGTCGTGGCAAGAGGCAGCCAAAGGAGCACCCCATGCAGGATCCAAGAGGTACGTCTGTCCGACTGAGCGACAAAGCGTACGACCTCATCCGGCACAAGATCATTACCCTCGAGCTCCCTCCCCTGGCGCCTATTGACGAACAATCCCTGATCGAGGATCTTCAGGTGGGTCGCACTCCGATCCGCGAGGCGCTGCAACGGCTGGCTGCCGAAGACCTCGTCTTTTTTGCCCCCCGCCGTGGTATGTTTGTGGCCGATATCAGCATCACCGACCTGCAGAAAATATTCGAAGTGCGCCTGGTGTTGGAAGGGTTCTGCGCCCGCCTGGCAGCCCAGCGCATCCTGCCCGAGCAGTTGTGCGAGATGAAAGCCATCACCGATGAACTGCAGCGGGTCCCCGACAGCGACCGACGCGGATTGATGCACATTGACGAGCGGTTTCACGACCTGCTCTACGAAGCGGCCGACAACGAGTTTGTGGCCGATACCCTTCGTCGCCTGCACGCCCTGAGTTTCCGCCTGTGGCACATGGCCCTCGACCGCCTGGGCGCCGTGCGGCACGCCATGGAGCAACACATAGAGATCACAGCCGCGCTGGAAGCCAGGGACGAAGACCGGACAGAGGCCCTCATCCGCCAGCACATTCTCGAGTTTCAGCAAGAGCTTCGTACCGTTTTATGAGGCAAGATACTCAATCGAGGCGTTCTCAACGCCGCCAAACTGCGGACCGTGAGCAGCAGCCGTTTTAAATGAAGCATCTGGCGGGTTATATGTCGACAATAGGCGTACATCGTAAACAACTGCACCGTTCTTGCAGATCCACCTATGACCAACCACACAACCTGTCAGGCTTGCAGGTTTTCGACTGCTATCTTGGGCGCGTGGCCCGTAGCAGGGACCATTCCAGAGGCAAGTTCCGCGTCTGTTTGCCCCGAGACGTGGGCTGAGTCTGCCCACGCAGGGTCTTTTTGGTCCCACCGAGGTGGACTCGCGCCGAGAAGGAGGTGATGATCCCCGCCAAAAGCTGTTGATTGCCAGCAACCAAGCCAAGAGGTTCTGGCAACAGGCCATGAGGTTCGAAGGAAAAAGAGGAGGAAAGACAAAAATGACTTCCAAGAATGCTCGATTGTGGTCCTGGTTCGTCATCGTGGCCTTGCTGTTTGGCATTGTGGGCTGCGGGGCGACGCCGGCGCCTGATCCGACTGAGAAGCCGCCTTCCGAGGCTCCTACGGCCGCGCCCAAGGCAGTTGAGCCCTCGGGCGAGGCACCCGCCGAACCTGTGGAAGCCACAGAGACCCTCAAATTGGGCGTATTGGGCCCCTTTAGCGGCCCAACGGCCCGCACCGGCGACGAGTTCAAGGGGGCCGTCCAGACTGCCTTTGAAGCTATCGACTATCAGATCGGCCCCTACAAGGTAGAGCTGGTTTGGATCGACTCTCAATCGGATCCGGCCAAGGCCTCCCAGGCTTACGAGCAAGCCATCGTTCAGGACAAAATCCAGGCGGCCATCCTCAACTGGCACAGCTCGGTGGTGGTGGCTTGCATGGAGATCGCGGCCAAGCACAAAATCCCGCACTTTTTCGGCTTTGGCGCCACCGAGGTGGTGAACGAAACCTACGCCTCCGACCCGGAAAAGTATAGCTACTGGATGGGCAAAACCTGGCCCAGCCCCGAAAAGCTCAGCATCGCCTACGTCCAGGCCCTGGAGTACTATATCCAGGAGGGCATCTGGACGCCAGAGGAAAAGACGGTCGTCGTCTGGGGTGAGGACACCGACTGGGGCCGCAGCTTTGGCGGCGCCATTGGCCGGCAGTTCACCGAAGCAGGCTGGACCGTGCTGTCTGAGGAGTGGTTTCCCATCGACCAGACTGAATACTATGGCCTCTTGAACCGCATCAAGGATACGAACCCGGCGGTGTTTGCCGGAACCGCGGCCGCGCCGCCTGCCATCTCGTCGCTGGTTAAACAGGCCGATGAAATCGGCCTCGAAAGCCTCCTCATCGCTGACGCCCTGGGCTGGGTGGGGGAATGGTACGACCTGACCGGCGCCTCTTCCGACTATGTTCTGGACCAGATTCCCGCCTGGGCTACCGATGAGGCCAAGCAGTGGGCCGCTGACTTTGAAACCAAGTTCGGGATCAAGCCAAGCCCTTCGGCCGCTGGCCAGTCGTTCGACATGACCAACTTTTTCATCAAGCTCGCGCAACGCACACTGGAGAAACATGGCGAGCTGACCAGCGAGACGCTCTACGAAGTGGGCCAGAGCGAACTGTGGACCGGCAAACTGGTGTACGAAGACGGTCTGATCCACACGCGCTACGAGTACAACGCGGACACCATTCCCGACCCCGTTGTGGGCGAGGGATACTTTGTCTTCCCCGTGCTCCAGTACTTTGACGGCGTGGGCAAGATCATCTATCCGCCCCAGTGGGCCGAGCAGGAACTTGAGATCAAGCCATAGTAATAAACGTCTAGCAGCCTGTCGGAAAGGGCTGTCATTCTGAGGAGCGGAGGCGGCGAAGCCGCCGGAGCGACGAAGAATCTCGCCATTAGATCGCATTTGACAGCCAACAAGCGAGATTCTTCGGCCCCTTCGGGGCCTCAGAATGACAGAACAGACGGCGTTTTGCCTCGGTGGTTTTCTCTCCGACAGGCTGCTAGAAGGGTGGTGCGCCGATCAGAGCGCCCGAAACAAGACTTTGGGGGGAAGAGTGCATGCCGATATACGCTGAACGAATCGTCAAGAATGGGTGGTCGGAAGAATGACAACCCTCTTTTTCGCAACCGATGTGCATGGGTCCGAAATCTGCTGGAAAAAGTTCATCAATGCCGCCAAGTTCTACAAGGCAGAAGTGATTATCCTGGGCGGCGATATGACGGGCAAGGCCATTGTCCCTATCATTCACCAGGGGGGCGACCGCTACAGAGCGGTTCTTTTGGAGCAAGAATGGGCGCTGTGCAGCGAAGCCGAGGTCTGCGACATGGAAAAGCAGATCAAAAGCCGCGGTTACTATCCCTACCGTACCACGCCCGACGAGATCGACTCCCTCAGCAACGATCCCTCGCTGGTGGACGACATCTTTCGCCAGGAGGTCCTCAAGACGGCCGAGCAGTGGCTGGCCTACGCCGATGAAAAATTGGAGGGCACCGGCATCCGCTGCTACGTGGCGCCCGGCAACGATGACATGTTCGAGCTGGACGAGCTGATCGTCACCGCCAAACACGTGGAGCTGGCCGAGGGACGGGTCATCGAACTGGATGACCACCACGAAATGGTCAGCTCGGGCTGGACCAACTTTACCCCGTGGAAAACCTATAGGGAAGAAGAAGAGGACCAACTGCGCGCCCGCCTCGAAGCCATGATTGGCCAGGTCAAGAACATGTCCAATGCCATTTTTAACTTTCACAGCCCACCCTACGGTTCCACGCTGGACGACGTGCCCGAGCTGAGCGAGGACTTGACGCCCAAGCTGGGAGGGCGCGCCCTGGTGCCTGTGGGCAGCCACGCAGTCCGGGAGATCCTCCTCGAATACCAGCCTCTCCTGGGGCTGCACGGCCACATTCACGAGGGCAAGGGCGCCGTTCGCCTGGGCAAAACGCTGTGCATCAACCCGGGCAGCATGTACGAGCAAGGACGGCTGTTGGGCGCGGTGATTAGTCTGGCCCGCAACAAGATCAAGAACTATATCTTGACCACGGGGTAAGCAGCCTGACGAGGGACGGGCCAGGGTAGGACGCCAAGGGAGAGACCTTGGAAAGGAGGAGACAGCAAAGGCGATTGTCGAATTCAGTCTTGAACCGAGGGCCTTTATCCAGATCTCTTTGCGACCTGGGTGAAGCACCCGGCGTAGCCTTAACCCTGTTCGTCTACTTGGAGGAAAGGAGACCATCCCATGAGCACCAAGGCTCAAAGTACAACATTGTTCCTGCGCAAAGCCACCGGCCTGGTCCGGGCTTGGTCGGTCTTTGACGCCTTTATCTACGCCTTCTTTTCCATCAACCTCGTCACGCTCGGGCTCTA
>CAYVLO010000320.1:0-4435 GCA_964452125.1 uncultured Anaerolineaceae bacterium
CATCGGCTCGGCCATGATGATGGCCCTGGGCATGGCCATTGTCACCGAGGCGTTTCCCCCATCCGAGCGAGGCAAGGCGCTGGGCATCAGCGGCTCTACGGTGTCGATGGGCATCGTGCTGGGTCCGGTATTGGGCGGCTTTTTGATCGGCGCCTTTTCCTGGCATTGGATCTTTTTCGTCAACCTGCCCATCGGCATTGTGGGCACCTGGATGGTCACCCGCTTTGTGCCGTCCCTCAAGCCCGCGGGAGGGCAGCGGTTCGATCTGCTGGGCGCGGTCACCCTGTGCGCCAGCCTGCTGGCCCTGTTGACCGGCCTGACCCTGGGGCAGCAGTCGGGCTTTACCGAACCCCTCACCCTGTCCCTGTTTGCCGCCTGGCTGGTGCTGCTGGCAGCCTTTGTGGCCATCGAGTTCAAGGTCGAGCAGCCCATGATCGATCTCAACCTGTTTCGGAATCGCCTCTTTAACATCAATCTGATCACCGGATTTGCCACCTTTGTCTCTATGGCAGGCACAACCGTGTTGATGCCCTTTTACCTCGAAAACGTGCTGGGTTACAGCCCTCAGTCTGTGGGCTTTCTCCTGGCCATCGTGCCCATTGCCGTGGGCATCACAGCTCCCCTTTCGGGCATGCTGTCGGACCGGGTCGGTACGCGGCCCATCACTGTGGTGGGTCTACTGGTCATGCTTCTGGGTTTTTACGCCATCAGCACCCTGAGCCTGGATACGACCGGCGTCGGTTATGTGCTGCGGTTCCTGCCCATTGGCATTGGCATCGGCATCTTTCAATCGCCCAACAACAGCGCCGTCATGGGCGCCGTTCCCCGCCAGAGGCTGGGGGTGGCGTCGGGGTTGCTGTCGATTACCCGCACACTGGGGCAGACGACCGGCATCGCCGTATTGGGCGCCCTGTGGGCCAGCCGCGTGGCCTTTCACGCCGGCGGTATGCCCATAGGGGGGGCCACTGCTGCGCCGCCGGCGGCGCAGGTGGCAGCCCTGGGCAATTCCTTTTCCATCACCATGATCCTGCTGGCGTCGGCCCTGGCCCTGGCGGCCTGGGCGCTGCGGCAGGAATGGCGCCGCCGGTCGGCTCAGTTGTCCACCGCGGAATGAGAAAATCGGGCAAAATCCTGGATCAGGGCAAATTGCCTCTTGACTCTGACGTTACGCCATAGTGTATACTGGGGCCAGGAGGATAAGGGTGAAAGCCTACACGGTAAGCCAACTGGCTCGAATGGCCGGCGTAAGCGTCCGGACGCTGCACCACTATGACCATATCGATCTCCTGAAGCCGTCGACCCGAACCGCGGCGGGTTATCGGCTGTATCGGGAACCTGAGCTCTTGCGCTTGCAGCAAATCCTGTTCTTCAAAGAGCTGGATGTGCCGCTGGACGAGATCCGTGGCATTTTGGACGATCCGGCCTTTGACCCGATCCGGACTCTGCAAGATCACCGACAACGGCTGAAAAAAGAGACCGCCCGGCTGAACCGCCTCCTGAACACCATAGACAGGACCCTTGAGAGATTGACAGAGGAGGAATCCCACATGACATTGACGGATGAAGAACTGTACGAAGGGTTCACGCCCGAGCAGGTCGAGCGCTACAATCGCGAAGCGCAGGAAATGTACGATCCCGAGTTGGTGCGCGAATCGTGGAAACGAATCCGCAAGATGTCCAAAGAGCAGTGGCAGGCGGTCAAGGACGAGGGCGACCAGTCACCCGGCTGATTGCCGAACTGGCCGATCGGGCCCCCGACGACCCAGCGGTGCAGGGGCTGATCGCCCGGCATCACGCCTGGATCGAGCGGTTCTACCCCGCCTCGGCCGAGGTGTACAGAGGCCTGGGCCAGGGGTACGCCAGCCACCCCGAGTTTCGCGCCACCTACGACAAGTATCGTCCCGGCCTGGCTGACTTCTTGCAGGCCGCCATGGCCTACTATGCCGAACACACCTTGAGCGGTTCGTAGGCCACCTTTCAAAAGAAAAGCAGACGCCAACAGTTGGCCATTGAGAAGAAGGAGCTCAGACGTATGAACCCGGAAATCATCATCAGGAGCGAGACCGACGCCGACATCGACGCCATTACCCAGGTGACTGTCGCTGCCTTCGAGACCCTGGAAATCAGCAATCAGACGGAGCAATTCGTCGTCGAGGCGCTGCGCGCCGCCCAGGCCCTCACCATATCCCTCGTCGCCCAGGTCAATGGTCGTGTGGTAGGGCACATTGCCTTCTCGCCTGTGACCCTGTCTGACGGCACTCGGAACTGGTACGGCCTGGGACCGGTCTCGGTGTTGCCCGAGTACCAGCGCCAGGGGATCGGCAAGGCCCTGATACGGGAAGGGTTGGCGCGGCTCCAAGAGATCCGTGCCCAGGGATGTTGCCTCGTGGGCCATCCCGAGTACTATGGGCAGTTCGGGTTCACCAACCCCCCGAGATTGGGACACGAGGGTGTTCCACCAGAGGCCTTTTTCGCCTTGTCGTTCGACGGATCTATGCCCCAGGGCACTGTCACGTTCCACGAAGCATTCACAGCCGATGGTCCCCAGTAGGGTGCAGGCGACGCCTGACAGCGCGCCTGCCCCTCGGCGTGAGGCGTCCTTGGGTTGCTGCCCCCGACTTGACAAAAGCGGCTTTGCGTTGCACAATGAGAGCGTCCTTGCACTCGATGTCCACAGGATTCACCACAAAGGACGGTACGTTGAGCACATTGTGGCCCGATACGCACCCCGATATCGAACGCTTGCAGATCGAGCGGCTACGGCAGATGCCGACCTGGCGCAAGATGGCGCTCATGGCCGAAATGACCGAGTCCGTGCGAACCCTGGCCCTGGCCGGCCTGCGCCAGCGCTATCCCGCCGACACCCCTGCCCAACGTCGCCGCCGCTTGGCCGACTTGCTGCTGGGGTCCGACCTGGCAGCGCGCGCCTATGGTCCTTTTCCAGAGGAAGGCTGATGCTACCCGAACAGATCGCCGTCACCATGATCGTGGTCGACGCCCTGGAGGACCTCAGCGTGCCGTATGCCATCGGCGGGTCCTTTGCCAGCGCCCTGCATGGGGTGATGCGGGCCACGATGGACGTCGACCTGGTGGCTGACCTGCAACAGGAGGACGTCGCGCCCTTTGTTCAGGCGCTGGGGGATGCATTCTATGCCGATGCCGAGATGATGCGTGGAGCCATCAACCAGCATAGATCCTTCAATCTCATCCACCTGGATACGATGTTCAAGGTGGACGTGTTTGTTGCCCGACCTCGCGACTTTGACCGCGCCCAATTGGCTCGCCGTGAGTTGTACCTGCTAAGCGAGGAACCAGAGCGCTGGGCTTATGTCGCCAGTGCGGAAGATACGATTCTCGCCAAACTGGAGTGGTACCGGTTGGGCGGCGAGATATCGGATCGCCAGTGGCGCGACGCGCTGGGCGTGCTCAAGGTCCACCGCGAGCGTCTTGACGGCGCGTACATGCGCCCAATGGCTGTGGAGCTGGGCGTGGAGGATCTTTTGGATCGCGCCCTGGCAGAATCGGGATGAGTCGGACCGGCACCGCAAGCGGAGTGCCCATTATGCTCTCGGATATTATAGCCGGGATTCGGCATAAGTCAACCCTACGGGCGTGCTATGCCGAACTGGTTCAGTCTAGGAACCCAGGTAGATAGGCCGAAATAGTTCGGTCTACTCAATAGTTAGGCTTGGAGGAAATAGCAAAATGAACTTGTCGTGCCCCATCTGCGGTGCTGAGGTCAGCCTCCCGTCTGATGATCGTCCGCTCTTCGGCGTTGCGATAGTATGTCCAAGGTGTAAGGGTTCGCTTTACGCGCATTCCGATCTCGAATCTCCGCTTTCAATCGAACCGGCAGACGTCCATGCGGTCTTCGGTTATGAAGCTGTGTCGATGGACCATCCACGGTGCCCATGGTGCGGAAAGATCAACTACTGCGTCATCTTCCCGGAAAAAGGCCCCGATGTCGCTTGGTATGCAAACCGAGAGCAGGAGAATCAGAAAGCAAACTTCGTCATTACCGCCCAATGCGTGCACTGCGGCAAGCGATTTGTAATTGAATGGGACGGCTGGCCGTTTCCGATTGAGCGAGTCAAACGGTGTAACTTCTGCTCCAAAGTCACCGTGGACGACGAACCACTGGCCTGCATTCCCGAAGACAAGAGGCGGCACTTCGAGGCCGACCTCGGCCACGCCACGGCCACAGTCCCCTATCTGAAAGGTAAGGATGGTACTTGGCACTGGGTCGCGTGCGACGCATGCAGGCGCATGGCAATGCAGAACCATAAATCGGGCTGCCGTTTCCAGGAAACTGAACCAGCCTAACAACGGGTTGCAGCCGACGTTGCTCCGCTGCGCTCCGCAACGCGGGCTCAAGAGTACCGCATTCCAGAGTATCCGCATCTCATCGAGGAGTATTGGTATCTGTTTAATAGGT